>NZ_JBFUAY010000082.1:0-25130 GCF_056406015.1 Rhizobium sp. P1_E1
ATTGCGAAGAGGCTGAATCGCACGGCTCAATTTATCGTGTAAAATTATTATGGTTATTCAAATAGATAAATTGAAAACGCATGTGCGAGAACGGCCGACTGCATTTCGCTTCAGGGGATGCGGCGCTTCCGATGGAAACAGGCAGAAGTAGCATTTCCCGTTATCGCGGAAAAATTTGCCTGCGGGCAGTTGCGTGGAGAAATCGATTGATCTAAGTTTTTCCGGCAACGTTTCAGTGAGGGAGGAGAACTCATGAAAATCCGTATAATGGCGGCCGTGCTTGCCGCTTCGGTCGCGCTTCTGTTCGGCGCCGCCAACGCCACCGATCTCGAAGTCACGCACTGGTGGACTTCGGGCGGCGAATCCGCTGCCGTCGCCGAGCTGGCAAAGGCATTCGACGCCACCGGCAACCACTGGGTCGACGGTGCTATCGCCGGTTCCGGCGGCACTGCCCGTCCGATCATGATCAGCCGCATCACCGGCGGCGATCCGATGGGCGCCACCCAGTTCAACCATGGCCGCCAGGCCGAGGAACTCGTCCAGGCCGGCCTGATGCGCGACCTGACCGATGTGGCGACCGCCGAGCACTGGAAGGATATCATTCGTCCGTCGAGCCTGCTCGATTCCTGCACCATCGACGGCAAGATCTACTGCGCTCCCGTCAACATCCACTCCTGGCAGTGGCTGTGGCTTTCGAACGCCGCCTTCAAGAAGGCCGGCGTCGAGGTTCCGAAGAACTGGGATGAATTCGTCGCTGCGGCTCCGGCACTCGAAAAGGCCGGCATCATTCCGCTCGCCGTCGGCGGTCAGCCGTGGCAGGCGACAGGCGCCTTCGACGTGCTGATGGTTGCGGTTGCCGGCAAGGATACCTTCAACAAGGTCTTCAAGGACAAGGACGCGGAAGTTGCCGCCGGGCCCGAAATCGCCAAGGTGTTCAAGGCGGCCGACGACGCTCGGCGCATGGYCAAAGGCAGCAACGTCCAGGATTGGAACCAGGCCACCAACCTTGTCATCACAGGCAAGGCTGGCGGCCAGATCATGGGCGACTGGGCGCAGGGTGAGTTCGCGCTCGCCGGTCAGAAGGCCGGTACCGACTATACCTGCCTGCCGGGCCTCGGCGTGAACGAGATCATCTCTACTGGCGGCGACGCCTTCTACTTCCCGCTGCTGAAGGACGAAGAAAAGTCCAAGGCGCAGGCCGTGCTTGCCAAGACCCTGCTCGATCCCAAGACCCAGGTTGCCTTCAACTTGAAGAAGGGTTCGCTGCCGGTTCGCGGCGACGTCGATCTCRCTGCCGCCAACGATTGCATGAAGAAGGGTCTCGACATCCTGGCCAAGGGCAACGTGATCCAAGGCACCGACCAGCTGCTTTCGGCCGACAGCCAGAAGCAGAAGGAAGACCTTTTCTCCGAATTCTTCGCCAATCCGTCGATGACGCCGGAAGACGCTCAGAAGCGTTTCGCCGGGATCATCGCTTCAGCTGACTGATCAGCAGATTCGCTGCCCTTGCGGTCCGGCTCCCATCGGGGCCGGATCGTTCCGGACGGTCGGTGATGGTCCGGCGGGCGGCGGCGTCTCTCTGGTATCTTCAGCAGGTTTCAGAGGTGGAGACGACAGGCGGCGCCTTGCCGATCTGTCACTGGTCGCAGCTGCGATTTGAGGAGAAGTATTCATGACGGGTCAAGCGCGAGCAGGCCGGCCAAATAAGTTACTGCGCAATCTGAATGCCAAGATTGCGTCCATTCCGATGATCCTGACGGCGCTGGTGATCTTTGTCGGCGGCACGTTTTGGACGGTCTTTTATTCATTCACTAATTCCAAGCTCCTTCCGCGGTTGAGCTTTGTCGGCTTCGATCAGTACCAGCGCCTTTGGGCGGCACCCCGCTGGGTGACGGCGATCGAGAATCTGGCTGTCTACGGCATCCTCTCGCTGATTTTCAGCCTGGTCATCGGTTTCATGCTCGCGGCACTGATGGACCAGAAGATCCGTTTCGAAAACACTTTCCGCACCATCTTTCTTTATCCCTTCGCGCTGTCCTTCATCGTGACGGGCCTCGTCTGGCAATGGGTTCTGAACCCCGATTTCGGCATTCAGGCGGTGGTGCGCTCGATGGGGTGGACGAGTTTCACCTTCAATCCGCTCTATACGCCTGAAATCGTCATCTACGGCATTCTGATCGCGGCGCTGTGGCAGGGAACGGGCCTCGTCATGTGCCTGATGCTTGCCGGCCTGCGTGGGATCGACGAGGACATCTGGAAAGCGGCGCGCGTGGACGGCATTCCGATGTGGAGGACCTATCTCTTCATCGTGATCCCGATGATGCGGCCGGTCTTTATCACGACGATCGTGATCATCGCCTCCGGCATCGTCAAGGTCTACGACCTCGTGGTCGCGCAGACATCGGGCGGACCGGGCATCTCCTCGGAAGTGCCGGCGAAATATGTCTACGATTACATGTTCCAGGCGCAGAACCTGGGGCAGGGCTTTGCTGCCTCGACCATGATGCTCGTCACAGTCGCGATCATTATCGTTCCGTGGGCCTATCTGGAATTCGGCGGAGGGCGCAAGCGTGGCTGATGTAGGAACTCTCAACACCACCGCGGCCGGCATCGACGCCGTCGCGCCTAAACTCGCCGAAGGCCCCAGCGGCCCCAGGCCGCGCCCGGCGGTGTCGGCGCGCAACATCATGCTCTACGGCACGCTTATCATCGCAGCGCTCTACTATCTGTTGCCGCTCTACGTGATGGTGGTGACGTCGCTGAAGGGTATGCCCGAGATCCGGCTCGGCAACATCTTTTCGCCGCCGGTAGAGATCACCTTCGAGCCCTGGGTGAAAGCCTGGGCGCAGGCTTGTACCGGGCTCAACTGCGATGGCCTGTCGCGCGGTTTCTGGAATTCGGTGCGCATCACGGTGCCATCGGTCATCATCTCGATCGCGATCGCCTCGGTGAACGGCTACGCGCTGGCAAACTGGCGCTTCAGAGGATCTGAGCTTTTCTTCTCGATCCTGATCATCGGCGCATTCATTCCCTATCAGGTGATGATCTATCCGATCGTCATCATCCTGCGCGAAATCGGCATCTACGGCACGCTGAGCGGCCTCGTGATCGTGCATTCGATCTTCGGCATGCCGATCCTGACGCTGCTCTTCCGAAACTATTTCGTGTCGCTGCCGGAGGAACTGTTCAAGGCGGCGCGTGTCGACGGGGCGGGCTTCTGGCAGATCTTCCTGCGGATCATGCTGCCGATGTCGCTGCCGATCTTCGTGGTCGCGATGATCCTGCAGGTAACCGGCATCTGGAACGACTTCCTGTTTGGCGTGGTGTTCACCCGGCCGGATACCTATCCGATGACCGTGCAGCTCAACAACATCGTCAATTCCGTCCAGGGCGTGAAGGAATACAACGTCAACATGGCGGCAACGATCCTGACGGGTCTCGTGCCGCTCATCGTCTACTTCGTGTCGGGACGGCTTTTCGTCCGCGGCATCGCCGCCGGCGCAGTGAAGGGTTGATCTCATGAATATGAATGCAAGCGTCTCCATCAAGGATCTGTCCCTGAACTTCGGTGCGGTGAGCGTGCTGAAGGATCTCAACCTCGACATCAACGACGGCGAATTCCTCGTGCTGCTCGGCTCGTCCGGCTGCGGCAAGTCGACCTTGCTGAATTGCATCGCCGGCCTGCTCGATGCGTCGGAAGGGCAGATCTTCATCAAGGGCAAGAACGTTACCTGGGAAGAGCCTAAGGACCGCGGCATCGGCATGGTGTTCCAGTCCTATGCGCTCTATCCGCAGATGACCGTCGAGAAGAACCTGTCCTTCGGTCTTCGCGTCGCCAAGGTGCCGCAGGCTGAGATCGACAAGCGCGTGGCGCGCGCCTCCGAAATCCTGCAGATTCAGCCGCTCCTGAAGCGCAAGCCGGCCGAACTTTCCGGCGGCCAGCGCCAGCGCGTGGCGATCGGCCGGGCGCTGGTGCGCGACGTCGACGTCTTCCTGTTCGACGAGCCTCTGTCCAACCTCGACGCCAAACTCCGCTCGGAGTTGCGCGTTGAGATCAAGCGCCTGCACCAGTCGCTGAAGAACACGATGATCTACGTCACCCACGACCAGATCGAGGCGCTGACGCTTGCCGACCGCATCGCCATCATGAAGAGCGGCATCATCCAGCAGCTCGACGATCCGACGACGATCTACAACAGGCCGCGCAATCTGTTCGTCGCCGGCTTCATCGGTTCGCCGTCAATGAATTTCCTGCATGGCGAGCTGGTCAAATCAGGCGACGGCATTGCCTTTTTGGCCAACGGCGTCATTTTCTCGCTCGCTGCCTACGACGCTAGCGAGACGCTGCAGCCCGGCCGCAAAGTGGTGCTCGGGGTCCGTCCAGAACACATCAAGGTCAACGAGAATACCGGCGGCGAAGAACATGACGCCACAGTCGATATCGAGGAGCCGATGGGCGCGGACAATCTGCTGTGGCTGAAACATGCCGGTCACACGATGTCGGTACGTGTCAACGGCGCACGCCGCTTCAACGTCGGAGCCAAGGTGAAGCTCAGCTTCGACATGACGGTCGCCTCGGTCTTCGATGCCGAAAGCGAACTGCGTCTCTAGAGAACTCTGCGGGCGGGGCCGAAATGGCGCCGCCCTACCTCCAATCGGCCATCAGGCCAGCCAAATTCGGCCGCGGTCCGGCTTGTCCGGCGATCCCAGGAGCGGCCCGATCGGGATACGACTATGACATCCTTGCCGAAGAACGGTTTCAACATCGACCTTTCCGGTTCGTGGCAGCTTGCCTCTGTCGATGGCGAGATCCGCACTACAATCATCTTGCCGGGCGACGTGCACACGGCGCTCCACCGGGCAGGACTGATCCCCGATCCCTATTTCGGCCGCAACGAGGAAAGGGTGCAGTGGGTCAGCGAGCGCGAATGGGCGGTCGAGCGCAGCTTCACGCTTCCTGAGGTCGAAGGCGACTGGTATCTCGATATCGACTATCTCGACACGGTCGCCAGCGTCCACGTCAACGGCTTCCTGGCGCTCGAAGCCGATAATAGCTTCCGCCGCTACCGGCCCTATATCTCCAGCATGCTGAAATCAGGCGACAACAGCATCCGCATCGTCTTTGCCTCCAGCATCGCTGTTGCTGCTGCGCGGCAGAAGCAGCAGCCCTTCTACATTCCCTACAGCACCGGCAATTCGCCAATCCCCGACGGCAACATGTTGCGCAAGCCGCAATGCCATTTCGGCTGGGACTGGAACATCGCCATTGCGCCGCTCGGCCTTTACGGGACGATCGCGCTGAAAAAGCTCGAAACGGCGCGCATCGAACACGTCGTCACCCGCCAGACCCACAATAATGACGGTTCGGTCGATCTCAAAGTGACGGCGACGCTGTTTTCCAAGTGGCCGGACATTGCCCAGGTCTATTTCGAGCTCGACGGGGAGCGTGTGCGCCTGGATGTCGGCGTCAATGGCGAGACCCATGTCAACCATCTCTTCCATATCGACAATCCACGCCTCTGGTGGCCGTCTGGCAGCGGTGAGCAGGCGCTCTACAGACTATCCGTCGAATTGCCGACGGATGAGGTGACCAAGCAGATCGGTCTTCGCACCATCGAACTGATCACCACGCCGGATGCATCAGGCAGCCGCTTCGCTTTCAAGGTCAACGGCCGCGAGATCTTCTGCCGCGGCGCCAACTGGATCCCGGCCGACGCGCTATTTTCGCTGTCTTCGCCCGAGAAGACCGAGGACCTGCTGCAATCGGCCAAAGCCGCCAATATGAACATGATCCGCGTCTGGGGCGGCGGCTTCTACGAGCAGGATCATTTCTACGATCTCTGCGACCGGCTGGGCCTCATGGTCTGGCAGGACTTCATGTTCGCTTGCAACCTCTATCCCTCGACCGAGGACTTCCTCGACAATGTAACAATCGAGGTCGATTACCAGGTGCGCCGGCTCTCCTCGCATGCCTCGATCGTGCTCTGGTGCGGCGACAACGAGCTGGTCGGGGCGCTCACCTGGTTCGAAGAATCCCGCAAAGACCGCGACCGTTATCTCGTCTCCTATGATCGCCTCAACCGCACGATCGAGCAGGCGGTGAAAAAGGCGTTGCCCGGCGCGCTCTGGTGGCCGTCGAGCCCGGCGTCCGGCTATCTCGATTTCGGCGATGCCTGGCATGCGGACGGGTCCGGCGACATGCACTACTGGTCGGTCTGGCACGAGAACAAGTCGTTCGACAATTACCGTTCGGTGCGTCCGCGCTTCTGCTCGGAATTCGGCTTCCAGTCCTATACGTCGCTGCCTGTGATCAGGACCTATGCCGAGGAGAAGGACATGAACGTCGCTTCCCCCGTCATGGAGCTGCACCAGAAGAATGCCGGCGGTAACGAGCGCATCGCCGGCACGATGTTCCGCTATTTCCGCTTCCCCAAGGATTTTCCGAACTTCGTCTATCTCTCCCAGATCCAGCAGGGGCTGGCGATCAAGACGGCGGTGGAATACTGGCGGTCGCTCAAACCCCATTGCATGGGCACGATCTACTGGCAGCTCAACGACACCTGGCCGGTCGCCTCCTGGTCGAGCCTCGACTATGGCGGCCGCTGGAAGGCGATGCACTATCTCGTCAAGCGCTTCTTCCAACCGGTCGCGGTCGCTGCCATTCCTTCCGATGACGGAAAGACGATCCGCTTCTCGCTGGTCAACGACACGCTTGCCGATGTCAGCGTTGATCTTGCAGTCTCGATCCTGACGGTAAAGGGCGAACGCCGGCACCTGAAGGACGTGCAGGCCGTGTGTTCGCCGGATGCGGCCGTCACTGCCGCGAGCATCGACGTTTCCGATATTCCCGAGGGAACGCTGCTTGCCTGRCACTTCACCGCGTCGAACGGCACGGGCGGCGAGGGGCATTACGTCAACGGTACCTACAAGGCGCTGGAGCTGGAGCCCGCGGGGCTTGCTGTCACCCACGAATATGTCGAGGAGAATGGCTCCGTCGACATCAACGTCACCGCTAGGGGACTTGCGCTCTTCGTGATGATCGAGACCGAGACGGACGGCAAATATTCCGACAATGCCTTCGATCTCGCGGCCGGCGAGAGCCGCCGCATCACCTTTACCCCGGCACGGCCGCTTGATCGTGGCGCGCTTCCGGAGTTCCGATTCTACGACCTGTATTCCTGCCAGTCGGCGGATTGATCTTGCAAGAATGGGCACGAGGCCCAAGGAGAACATGATGACGAAACTCAGCTACCAGCTCTATAGCGCCCGCAACTTCCAGCCTTATTCGGCGATTTTCGAAAAACTTGGCAAATCAGGCTATGCCGAAGTCGAGGGCTTCGGCGGTATCTATGCCGATCTCGACGATGCCGGGCTGAAGAGCCTTCGCGCTGAGCTCGACAAGAATGGCCTGGTTATGGCGAGCGGCCATTTCAGCCCCGACTTCCTCGAGAAGGAGGTTGAGAAGTCGCTGAACATTGCCAAGATCCTCGGCATGGATTCGATTTATGCGCCGCATCTGGCGGCCGAGGAACGCCCGTCCGACACTGCCGGYTGGGCGGCCTTCGGCAAGCGCCTGCAGGAGATCAGCAAGCCCTACAAGGCTGCCGGCTACGAATTCGGCTGGCACAATCATGATTTCGAATTCTTCAAGCTGCAGGATGGCTCGCGGCCGATCGAGCACATCTTCGAAGGCGCGCCCGACATTTCCTGGGAAGCCGATATCGCCTGGGTTATCCGCGGCGGCGCCGATCCCTTCGCCTGGATCGAGAAGCTCGGACCGCGCATCACCGCTGTTCATGTCAAGGACATCGCACCGGCCGGCGAGGCGACGGATGAGAGCGGCTGGGCAGATGTCGGTCACGGCAAGGTCGAGTGGGCCAGGCTGATGACGGCGTTGCGCGCCACCAAGGCCAAGCACTACGTCGTCGAACACGATAACCCGAATGACATCGACCGCAATATCAGCCGCTCGATCGCATCCTTCCAGACCTACTGAGGCTTCATCATGACCAGGGAACTTGGCGTCGGCATCATCGGATGCGGCAACATCTCCACCACTTACTTCTCGCTGGCACCGCTCTTCAAGGGGCTGAAGGTGCTGGCCTGCGCCGATATCAACGCGCAGGCGGCTGAGGCGCGCGCTAAGGAATATGGCGTCAAAGCGCAGACGATCGACGCGCTTCTCGTCAATGACGAGATCGACGTTGTCGTCAACCTGACGATCCCGGATGCGCATTTCCGGGTATCGAAGGCGATCCTCGAGGCCGGAAAACATGTCTACTCGGAAAAGCCGCTGGTGCTTTCGCTCGAAGAGGGCGAGGAGCTTCGCCGCATCGCCAAGCATGAGAACCTTGCCGTCGGCTGCGCGCCCGACACTTTCCTCGGCGGCGCCCATCAACTCGCCCGCAAGTTCATCGATGACGGCGGCATCGGCCGGGTGACCTCGGGCGCCTGCTACGTCATGAGCCCCGGCATGGAGATGTGGCATCCGAACCCGGATTTCTTCTTCCTGCCAGGCGGCGGCCCGATCCTCGATCTCGGCCCCTATTACATCGCTAATCTGATCAATCTGATCGGCCCGGTCAAACGTGTCGGCGGCATGACCTCGATGGCGTCGCCCACCCGCACGATCACCAGCGAGCCGCGCAATGGCGAGATCATCCCGGTCAAGACGCCGACGACGATCCAGGCGCTGCTCGAATTCGTCAACGGCGCCACGGTGACGCTGACGGCGAGCTGGGATGTGTGGTCGCACCGCCATGCCAATATGGAGCTCTACGGCACCGATGGCTCGCTCTACGTACCGGACCCGAACTTCTTCGGCGGCACCGTCGAGGCCAGCGGCCGCGACAAGGACATCAAGCCGCTTGAGGCTTGGGAGCATCCGTTCGGCAAGATCAACCAGGAAAACCCGAACGGCGCGCGCGCCAACTACCGCACTGCCGGCCTTGCCGACATGGTGATGGCGCTGATCGAGGGGCGCGATGCGCGCTGCTCGCTCGACCGCACGCTGCACGGCGTCGACGTCATGACCTCGATCCTGAAGTCGGGCGAGGAGGGCCGTTTCATCGACCTGACGACGACCTGCACGCAGCCGGCCGCCCTCGGTATCGAAGAGGCGCAGGCGCTCTTGAAGTAACAGGAAGAATGCCTGTATCTCGTCGGACCGCGAGACATACCGTCAAAGTCGTTATCCTCGGCCTTGTGCCGAGGACCTACAGGCAGGGCGGCAGATGCTCGGCATAAGGCCGAGCATGACGACTGTATAGATATTTTAGCAAGGAGAGTCTTATGAGCTGGCAACCAGCCGCAGACCGCTATTCCAAAATGAAATATAACCGCACGGGCCGTTCCGGCCTGAAGCTGCCGGCCGTCTCCCTCGGCCTCTGGCACAATTTCGGCGGCGACACGCCGCATGACCGCAAGATCGACATGTGCCGCACGGCCTTCGACCTCGGCATTACCCATTTCGACCTCGCCAACAATTACGGTCCGCCGCCCGGCGGTGCAGAAACTGCCTTCGGCGAGATACTGCGCACCGAATTCGCTGGGCTTCGCGACGAGCTGATCATCTCCTCCAAGGCCGGCTACGACATGTGGCCGGGACCCTATGGCGAATGGGGCAGCCGCAAATACCTGATCGCCTCCTGCGACCAGAGCCTGAAGCGTATGGGTCTCGATTATGTCGACATCTTCTATTCGCACCGCTTCGACCCGGAAACGCCATTGGAAGAGACCTGCGGCGCGCTCGACCATATCGTCCGTTCCGGCCGGGCACTCTATGTCGGCATTTCCTCCTATAATTCGCAGCGATCGCGCGAAGCCGCAAAGATCCTTAAGGATCTCGGCACACCGTGCCTGATTCACCAGCCGAGCTATTCGATGCTCAACCGCTGGGTCGAGGACGACAGGCTGCTCGATACGCTGGATGAGGTCGGCATGGGCTCGATCGTCTTCTCGCCGCTCGCCCAGGGCATGCTGACGACGAAATATCTCGGTGGCATTCCCGAAGACAGCCGCGCGGCGCAGAACCACTTTCTCAAGCGCGACTACATCCGCCCCTCGATCATCGACAATATCCGCAAGCTCAACGAGATCGCCGAAAGGCGCGGCCAGACGCTGGCGCAGATGGCGATCGCCTGGGTACTGCGCGGCGGCCGCGTGACCTCGGCGCTGATCGGCGCCAGCCGCTCGTCGCAGATCGTCGATTGCGTCAAGGCGCTCGACAATCTCGAATTCAGTGTCGAGGAGCTTGCCGAGATCGACGTCTATGCCCGCGAGGCCGACATCAACCTCTGGGCCAAGTCCGCCGAACGCGAATAGTCACGTCAGGCCCGGAGACAAGTCTTCCGGGCCTTTTTCTGCTATAATCTGATGTACGTACAGCAAAAAGCACCGCCGGTCGGAGGAGACCCTGTCATGATCCGCAACCCCATCCTGCCCGGGTTCAACCCCGATCCGTCGATCTGCCGCGTCGGCGCGGATTACTACATCGCCACCTCGACCTTCGAATGGTATCCCGGCGTGCAGATCCACCATTCGCGGGACCTGGTGAACTGGACACTGGTGCGCCGGCCGCTGGAGCGGAGATCGCAGCTCGACATGCGCGGCAATCCGGATAGCTGTGGCATCTGGGCGCCGTGCCTGTCCTATGCCGACGGGCAGTTCTGGCTGGTCTATACCGACGTCAAGCGTTATGACGGCAATTTCAAAGATGCGCCGAACTACATCGTCACGGCACCTACGATCGAGGCTGATTGGTCCGAGCCGGTCTATGTCAATTCCTCCGGCTTCGATCCCTCGCTCTTCCATGACGATGACGGCCGCAAGTGGTTCGTCAACATGCAGTGGAACCACCGCACCGAAAGCTATGGCGGCTCGCCGAAATCGCCGGCCTTCGACGGCATCCTGCTGCAGGAATGGGATCCGGCGGCAAAGGTGCTGAAGGGGCCGATCAAGAACATCTTCGCAGGCAGCCTGCTCGGCCTCGTCGAGGGCCCGCATCTCTTCAAGCGCAATGGCTGGTATTATCTGACGACCGCCGAGGGCGGCACCGGCTACGACCATGCCGTCACCATGGCGCGGTCGCGAAAGATCGACGGACCCTATGAGATGCATCCGAACATGCATCTCATCACCTCCAAGGATCATCCGGGCGCAGTGCTGCAGCGAGCAGGGCATGGCCAATATGTCGAGACGCCGGAGGGCGAGGCCTATCACACCCATCTCTGCGGCCGGCCGCTACCGCCGAAACGACGCTGCACGCTGGGGCGCGAGACATCCTTACAGAAATGCGTCTGGCGCGACGATGACTGGCTCTATCCTGAAAACGGCACCGCGGTACCCGATGTCGATGTGCCGGGCCTCTTTGGCGCGGTTCCCGTGGAAAAGCCGATGCGCAGCGAATACAACTTCGACGGCGGCACATTGCCTGCCGATTTCCAGTGGCTGCGTACGCCCGAGCCCGAGCGCATCTTTAACCTGACGGATCGTGCCGGCCATCTGCGCCTGATTGCGCGCGAAAGCATCGGCTCCTGGTTCGAACAGTCGCTGGTCGCCCGCCGCCAGGAACACCACAGTTTCCGCGCCGAGACCGTGATCGAGTTCTCGCCCGACACCTATCAGCAGGTGGCGGGGCTGACGCATTACTATAACCGTCACAAGTTCCACGCGGTTGCTGTGACGCTGCACGAAACACTCGGCCGCTGCGTGACGATCCTCTCCTGCAACGGCGACTACCCGAACGGACGCCTGAGCTTTCCCGCCGACAGCGGAGTGGCGATTGCCGCCGAGGGTCGCGTCCAGCTCGCCATGGAAATCCGCGAGAACGACCTGCAATTCTTCTGGCAGACAGAAGGCAAGGGCGCCTGGCAGCCGATCGGCCCGATCCTGGACGCCGGCGTGATTTCCGACGAGGGCGGACGCGGCGAACACGGCTCCTTCACCGGCGCCTTCGCTGGCGTATTCGCTTTCGATACGTCGGGCCGGGCGAAGACCGCGGATTTCGATTGGTTCAATTACGACGAGCTGTAAGGGTGCACCCTTGGTCGCTTTCATCCGCAATGGATCACGGAAAGAGCGAGGAGCGGAGAAGAGGCACGTAAAAAGAAAGCCGGCGCAAGGCCGGCTAAGACGGAACGCGGCTGAACAGGGGATACTGGCCGGTTCCAAGCACTTCGTGACTGAACAATAACTTTGACTACATGCCGAGGCAGCGAAAAAGGGGCGCAACGAGAACACCCGGAGACGGCTCCGCAAAGGGGTGGGCGGCGGGGCGGATGCCGGTACTGGCCTCGGCTCCCTTATCGGGCATGAATATCACCGGATGATGACATCTGAAGCCGGCGCTGCCTTTCTTTCGCAAAACCCGATGCCGGCTACTTCGCCCGCGTCAGCAGGTCAGCGCGCCAACTGTGTTAGCAGCGTGAATGCAGTGTTCATGGCTTAAGGATGTTAAAGCGTTACAAAGGGACTATATAGCGGCCGAAGTAACTTCCAAGAATCCGCAAGAGTCCCGCATGGCCCCCATCATTTCCGTTCAGAACCTCACCAAGACCTATGCCAATGGGTTCGAGGCCCTGAAGGGCATCAATCTCGACGTCGAAAAGGGTGAGATCCTGGCGCTGCTTGGGCCAAACGGTGCGGGCAAGACGACGCTGATCTCGATCATCTGCGGCATCGCCAATCCGAGCGGCGGCCGGGTGTTGGTCGCCGGCCACGACGTCGTGAAGGATTTCCGCGCCACCCGCGGGATGATCGGGCTGGTGCCGCAGGAGCTGACCACCGATCAGTTCGAAACGGTGTTCAATACGGTGAGCTTTTCGCGCGGTCTGCACGGCAAGAAGGCCAATCCTGCCCATATCGAGAAGGTGCTGCGCGCGCTCTCGCTCTGGGACAAAAAGGACAATATGCTGCGCCAACTCTCCGGCGGCATGAAGCGACGGGTACTGATCGCCAAGGCGCTCTCGCATGAGCCGGATATTCTTTTCCTTGACGAGCCGACTGCCGGCGTCGACGTGACGCTGCGCAAGGACATGTGGCATGTCGTCGAAGAGCTTAGGGCCTCTGGCGTCACCATCATCCTGACCACCCATTATATCGAAGAGGCCGAGGAAATCGCCGACCGCGTCGGCGTCATCAACGGCGGCGAATTGCTGCTCGTCGAGGACAAGGCGGCGCTGATGGCCAAGCTCGGTCGCAAGCAGCTCATTCTCGATCTCACCGAACCGCTCAGCCGGCTGCCGGATTGTTTTGCCGGCAATGGGCTGACGCTGCAAGCGGACGGCAGCCGGCTGATCTATGATTTCGATTCTGACAACGAGCAGGAAAGCATCGCGGCACTGCTGACCCGACTCGGCGAGAACAATATTCATTTCAAGGATCTCTCGACGCGGCAAAGCTCGCTCGAGGATATTTTCGTGGCGCTGGTGGGAGCAGGCAAATGAACGTCGAAGCGGTCAAATCGATCTATTTCTTCGAGATGGCGCGTACGCGCCGCACTCTGCTGCAGAGCGTCATCTCGCCCGTGATCTCAACCTCGCTTTATTTCATCGTCTTCGGTGCCGCGGTCGGTTCACGTATCCAGGAGGTGGAGGGCGTGTCCTACGGCGCCTTCATCACACCCGGCCTGATCATGCTGACGCTGCTTGGCCAGTGCATCAGCAATGGCTCCTTCGGCATTTATTTCCCGAAATTCACCGGCACGATCTACGAGGTACTTTCGGCGCCGGTGGCGATGACGGAGATCCTGCTCGGTTATGTCGGGGCGGCGGCGACCAAGGGGATGCTGATCGGCTTCATCATTCTCTTGACAGCCAATCTTTTCGTCGACGTCAGGATCGAGCATCCCTTCATGATGATCCTGTTCTTCCTGCTGACAGCGATCACCTTCAGTCTGTTCGGCTTCATGATCGGCATCTGGGCCGGCAATTTCGAACAACTGAACCTCATTCCCATGCTGGTCGTGCCGCCGCTGACCTTCCTCGGCGGGAGTTTCTATTCGGTCAGCATGCTGCCGCCCTTCTGGCAGGTGGTCAGCCACCTCAATCCGGTGCTCTATCTCGTCAGCGGCTTCCGCTGGAGCTTTTACGGGATCGCCGATGTCAATCCGGCGATCAGCCTGGCGATGATCACGGTATTCCTGGTGATCTGCCTGGGAACACTCGCCTGGATCTTCAAGACCGGTTACCGGCTGCGCAACTGATCGTTTTCTGAAACAACCATCGGAAAACTCGATGACGTCATCGGTTTCTTCCGTTTTTCTTCCGCTCCGGCCTGAGGCATCTGCTGCGTCAGCCAAGAAGGAGACGGCAGATGACGGGTATCAGGATCGAAGGCGCGAAGATCATTATTGTTGGCGGCAGTTCCGGAATGGGGCTGGCGCTGGCGAGGCGTTTGCTCGGGGAAGGGGCGGCGGTGACGATCGCAGGACGCAGCGAAGATAGGCTTGCGGCGGCCCGCCGCGCTCTCGGTGACTATCCTGGAGTGGCGACGATTGCCGTCGACATATCGCGGGAGGAAGAGGTCGCGGCGCTGTTCCGCAATGGCCGGCCGGTCGATCACATCGTCAGCACGGCGGCAGATATCGGAGGAGCCTATCAGCTGCTGCCTTCGATTGAGCTTGCGGCGGCGCAAAGGGTGGTCGAGAGCAAGTTCTACGGGCCGCTGATGCTGGCGAAATATGGTGCCGCCCATTTGCCGCCCTCAGGATCGATCACCTATACGTCAGGTGTTGCGGCCTACCGGCCCGCGGCGCGTGGATYGGTGGTCGCCGCCGTCAATGCGGCGCTGGAGGGCCTGGTCAGGGCACTTGCAGTCGAACTAGCGCCGATCCGGATCAACGCGGTGTCGCCCGGATGGGTGGATACACCGATCTGGAGCTTCGTCGCCGGCGACGCCAAGCAGGCGACGCTCGACGCGATGGCGCAGCGCCTGCCGGCGGGGCGCGTTGGACGGCCTGATGATATTGCCGATGCGATCCGCTTCCTGATCGGCAATGGCTTCACGACAGGCACTATCCTGCATGTCGAAGGCGGGCATCGGCTGATCTGAGCGGCGAGAGTTCTTCGCTTGCAGATTGCAGCAGGATGGTAAGCGCCGGCAACTGCACGCGCCTGCGCCGCCACATCATCACCAGCGAGGCTGCGGGTGGTTTGCCCGGCCAGGGCAGTTCGACGACGTCGCCCCGTGTGGCGGCCGGGCCGAGCGCAAGGCGCGGCACGAGGCCATATCCGGGGCCGGATGCAACGAGTCGGATGATCGTCGCGATGCTGTCGGCTTCCGTGACGATTGATGGTGCTGCAATGTGTGCTTCGGCAAAGGCGGTGTCGAACAGGTGACGGTAGACGCAACCGGTTTCGGTGGCGATGAAGGGCACGGTGCTGAGTGCCGTGAGGCTTTCCGGTGGCCGGGCTTGCGCATCGCGGCCGGCAATCAGCACCAGCGGTTCGCTGCAGATGCGGCGCGTCAAGAAGCGTTCATCCTGCTGCCCGCGATCGAAGGTGAAGGCGACGTCGATCGAGCCGTGTTGCAATTGCGCAAGCAATTCGCCGCTGCCGTTGACCTTAAGCTTGAGGCCGACGCGTGGGTTCTTCTTGCGAAAGAGTGACAGCCAGGGCGCTAGCCTTTCGGCGGCTATGGTTTCGAGCGTACCCAAGGTGATGGACTGTCCGGCGCTGCCGGCTGCGGCGCTGACGGCGGCCTTCGCCTCGTCGTTCAGCGCCAGTATCTCCTCGGCATAAGCCTTGAGGACCGCACCTGCGGGTGTCGGGACGACGCCCTGCCGGGAGCGGAGAAAGAGCTCTGCGCCCAATTCCTCTTCGAGCGCCTGGATCTGGTCGCTGAGGCTCGATTGGGCGAGGCTGACCTCGGCAGCGGCGCGCGTGAGATTTTCGTGCCGGATCACTGCGAGGAATGTCTTCAATTGTCGTGGGTTCATATCGGGCTCCGGTACGGCGCGCCGAGGCGCCTTGACGCAGGATATCAACAAAGCAGAACGCGCTGCAACGCAGGAGCATTTGGCGGCGAACTGCTTATCTTATGCTGCTGCGTCCGTTCCCGTCAGGCGCTGCTGACGAGAAGGGCGCCCGAGATGATGAGGAGGGTGCCGGCGACGAGCTTCATTGTGTCGAGCTCGGAGGCTTCGCCGAGAAAGACGGCGCCGATTGCCAGCGTCACCAGCACGTTGCAGCTCCAGATCGGCGCGAGTTTCGAGACGGGGACACCGTAAGTGAAAAGCGCAAAGCTGATGAGGCCGGTGCCAACGGCAAAGCAGGCGCCTGATGTGGCAGCAAAACCGAGACCTTCGGCGGTCCATGGGGCAGGGCGCCAGATCAGTCCTGCGATCAGGCCGGCGAGCGCGCAAGCAGTGCCGAAGGCGATCAGATAGACGGCGGAGCCGGTGGCTGATGTGGCGCTCTGCTTCTGGAAGATGGCGGTGATGCCCCAGAACAGGGCGGGCAGAATGCCGCCGATGACGATCGGCCAGACTGAATTCATTGCGAAACTCCTGTCGCACCCATGGATCAAGGCCTCGCCCAAGGCGAAGGCCGGTCGAACATGCGGTGCCACCAGACTAGGAGTTTCTTTTTGCTCTTTGTGGTCTTGTTGTTCTTGCGCCCAAGCTGCCAGATCCGGTTGTCGCCGTAAAGCGGCGGAGCCGTATTAATCGCGCATGCGGAGTTCGTCGGTCTGCATCTGCAGCGAGCCCAGCGTTTCCAGGAAGCTCATGCCAAGCAGGCTCTGGTCGAGCCGGCCGTCCTCGGCGACACTGGCTGCGACATTGTTGCGGATGATCGGGCCGATCGCCACCTGGTCGAGGGTGACGGGTGCTGCACGGCCGCGGCCGTTGGCGGTCATGACGGTCATGGAATAGGTGAGGCGGGAGAGGTCGATGCCGATCCGTTCGGCATCTTCGCGCGACAGCGCCACCATGCTGGCGCCGGTATCGACGAGCATCTCGATCGTCTGGCCATTGACCGCGACATCGGCTTCGAAATGGCCGTTCAGCAGCTTGTGCAGAATGATCTCCTGGCCGCCCTCACTTGTGGTGACGACGACTGAGTGGCCGGGAACGAGGCCGGCGAGCAGCCTGTTGCCGACGCCGAGCGCTTCCTGGCGATAGAGATAGACAGTCACCAGCGCCAGGATGATGACCAGCCAGATCATCATCTGGCGCATCGTTTCGCCGACGCTGCGCCGGCTCGCCCAGATGCCGGCCGACAGCATCAGCGCGATCGGCAGCAGATAGACGACGCGGCCGAAGTCATCGCTCTGCAGGCCGAGGATGCGGCCGCTGTCATTGTTGACGATCAGCACGGCAAGGCCGATGCCGATCACGACGAGGAAGACGGTCAAACGGATCATAAAGGCCGCTCCGGCCCGCGGGCGAGGCTTGGTTTCATGTGGTTCGACACACTGACGGCGCCTGCAAGCCTTGCCGGCAGCAGCGCCATGATCCGTCTTCGCTCGGTGTCGGAGTAGCTCATCCAGCTGCCGATTTCCTGAAGAGTCCGGCCGCATCCGGCGCAAAATCCGGTGGCTGAAACCAGGGAGCAGACGTGAACGCAGGGTGTTTGCATGGTGGATATATCGGAGTTTCAAAGAGCCGTGGCAAGGGCGCAAAGGGTGGCGATCTCGCAAATCTGCTGCGTTGCGCCCAGCGTGTCGCCAGTGTGGCCGGCAAGCTTGCGGCGGATGAAGGCGGTGAAGGCAAACCCTGCGATGCCGGTGGCGAGCAGGCTTGCGACCAGCGGCCGCAGGCCGAAGGCCGGCCAGATCAGAAGTGCTGCGACGAGGCCGGCTGAGGCGAGCGCAAACTGCATCGCTGCCTCGTCCGGCTGGCCGGTCGAGGCGGCCACGCCATCGGCCTTTGCCGGCGCCAACCGCTGCCAGTGCCAGGCGACGGCGCCGCGGCTCAGCGCCGCGACAGCGGGAATGGCAAGCGCGGCAGTGAGGGGCGCGGAATGGCGGGCGATGGCGGCAAGCGCGGCTGCGCGGATCGTGAAGGAGAGGATCAGCGCTATCGCGCCATAGGTGCCGATCCGGCTGTCCTTCATGATGTGGAGGCTCTGCTCGCGGCTCTTGCCGCCGCCGATGCCGTCGGCCGTATCGGCCAGGCCGTCCTCGTGCAGGGCGCCGGTGACGAAGACCTGGATGGAAAGCGCGATCAGGGCTGCCATCAGCGGATCGGCGCGCAGCCCCAAAAGCAGGAGGAGGGCGAGTGCAGGGATGAAGCCGATGACGATGCCGGCGAAGGGAAAGGCGCGCACCAGCGGGCCGAGCCTGCCGTCATAGCCTTTGAACAGCGATTGCGGCATGGGAATGCGGCTGAGGAAGGCGACGGCGCGGGCGGTATCGACCGCATAGTCCTTGATCTTCATTCTGCTTCGTTCTGCCGGAGGTCTCGGCTTATGGTCGCGGCTGCGCTTTTGGAGTTGTTCGCCTCGTCCGCCCGCTTTAAGAGAGTTGCCATCCGCAAAGAAGCTGATTTGCGTGGAAAAAACAAGAATACCGGGATTTATAGGAAAACCGCACAGATGAGCGTTTCAGGCCTGCCGTTCGACGATTTCCGTACCCTGCTTCGTGACCTGCCGGGGCCGGATGCCCGCGCGCTGGTGGCCGCGCGCGAACGTGACGCGCAGCTGACCAAGCCGCCGGGCGCGCTCGGACGGCTCGAGGAGATCGCCTTCTGGCTTGCCGCCTGGACCGGCCGCACACCTGCCGTCAACCGGCCGCTGGTGGCGATCTTTGCCGGCAATCACGGCGTCACCAAGCAGGGCATCACGCCTTTTCCACCAACGGTGACGCAACAGATGGTCGAGAACTTCGCAGCGGGTGGTGCTGCGATCAATCAGATCTGTGTCGCCTATGATCTCGGACTGAAAGTCTTCGATCTGGCGCTCGATTATCCCACCGGTGATATCACCGAGGAGGCAGCACTTTCCGAGCGCGATTGCGCCGCGACCATGGCCTTCGGCATGGAGGCGATCGCTGGCGGCACCGACCTGCTCTGCATCGGCGAGATGGGCATCGGCAATACGACGATTGCGGCGGCGATCAACTATGCACTCTACGGCGGTTCGGCGCGTGACTGGGTAGGACCCGGCACCGGTTCGGAAGGTGAGATGCTCGAGCGCAAAATCGCGGCGGTGGAAAAGGCGGTGGCGCTGCATTGTGACCATCTCGACGATCCGCTCGAGATCATGCGCCGGCTCGGCGGCCGCGAGATCGCGGCGATGGCCGGCGCCATTCTTGCTGCTCGCATGGAGCGCATCCCGGTGCTGATCGATGGTTATGTCGCGACCGCGGCGGCAGCGATCCTGAAGGCCGCCAATCCGTCCGCGCTCGATCATTGCCTGATCGGCCATGTCTCCGGCGAGCCCGGACATCTTCGCGCAATCGAGATGCTCGGCAAGACGCCGCTTCTGGCGCTCGGCATGCGGCTTGGCGAAGGCACCGGTGCGGCGCTTGCCGCCGGCATCGTCAAGGCCGCCGCCGCCTGCCATTCCGGCATGGCGACCTTCGCCCAGGCGGGTGTGTCGAATAAGCATTAAGGCCGCGGCTGGCGCCGTCGATCCGCACGCGTTCGCTTGCGCCGCCCAAATGGATTCGGTATTTGCGTATTCGCTCATCGAAGGGGAGGCGGCAAAGCCTCTCCCGGTCTGTGATGCAATGAGAAGAGGAGAGGGCATCTTGACGAAGCCTGCGGTGACGAAAGAGACCGGACTTCGGCATTTCATCGCCGCCGCCAGCTACTCCTGGGCGGGCTTCCTGCGAGTGCTGAAAGAGGCAGCCTTCCGCCAGGAACTTGGCTTCTTCATCGTTTCGATCGCGGCGCTGGCGTTGGTGGGAGCCACTGCAGGCGAGATCGTCGTCGCGGTGCTTCTGTTTCTCGGGCTCTTTTCGATGGAGGCGATGAACACCGCCGTTGAAGAGGTGATCGACCGGATTTCGCCGGAGATTTCGATCGTCGGCAAACATGCCAAGGATCTCGGCTCCTTCGCGGTAACCTGCATGATTGCCGCCTGCTGCCTCTATCTCGGCTTCGTCCTCGGCAAGCACCTGTTCTTTGGATCTGGATGATTTCACGCTGGATCGGCCGAAAATCTGAATCCGGATCCAAATCAAAAAATCCAACATGATGTCGCCCGAAAAACCGCTGACACTTCTCGGCATCATGCTTTAGCTGAATCAGGCAAAACTCTTGCGCTTGCGCAAGACGGCCTGAGCCTCCTCGACGGCCGGCAGGCTCTGGAGCACGCGCTTGGCAGGCAGGATGGCGATGACCTCGGTGCCCTCGCGCAGCTTCGATTTCAGCAGGAACTGCCCATCATGCTTGGCAAGGATCGCCTGGACGATCGGCAGGCCGAGGCCGGTACCCTGTTCGGCGCTCTTGATGGCGATCGAGCCCTGGCCAAAGGCCGACAGGACGACGGGAATCTCTTCTTCCGGAATGCCGGGGCCGTTGTCCTTGATCGAGATGTACTGTCCGCCACCAGCTGTCCAGCCGACCTTGACGTGGATCTCGCCGCCCTGCGGCGTGAACTTGACCGCATTGGAGAGAAGGTTGAGCACCACCTGGCGCATCGACTTCTCGTCGGCCCAGATGGCCGGCAGCTGCCGCTCGAACTGGTCCGAAATGGCAATGTTCTTGGCGCGAGCGCGCAACTGGACCATGCCGATGCAATCTTCGGTGATATCGAGCAGCGAAATCGCCTCCTCGCTCAGCTCGTATTTGCCGGCCTCGATGCGTGACAGGTCGAGGATCTCGTTGATGAGATCGAGCAGATGCTGGCCGGAGCGGTGGATATCGCCGGCATATTCCTTGTAGGTCGGATTGGCGAGCGGCCCCATGACCTCGGCCGACATCACCTCAGAAAAGCCGAGGATGGCGTTGAGCGGGGTTCTGAGCTCATGCGACATGGAGGCAAGGAAGCGGGACTTGGCGAGGTTTGCCTCTTCGGCGCGGCGGCGAGCTTCGTCCGACATCGATTTCGCCACTTCCAACTCGGCGATCAGGTCGTCCTTCTCCGACTGGTATGAGAGAATTCTGAGGTTCGACTTGAAGAGCCGGTCGCTGATATAATTGAAGAAGACCAGGGTGGTGGTGAAGGCCCCCGTCAGGCTGATTTCGAGGAGGTCCCGCGACAGGCCGCTCTTGGCGGCGAGCGCCAGGACCGCGGGCGAGAAGGCGGCGAGCACGGCGGGCGTCAGCATGAAGTTCGACATCGCCGTGACGGAGAGCGCGATCAGCAGCGTCGCGCCCTTATAGAGAATGAAGCTCGACGGCTCGCAGGTGTCGCAGCCTTGCAGCGCGAAGACGGCCCAGCAGCAGCCGAGCAGGAACTGGCCGAGCAGCAGCAGGCGGCGCCATTTGCGGGCGCTCTCCGAGGTGATTTCCTGCCGGCGCGCGCGCCGCGCCAGCAGGATATTGCCGGTGTGACAGGTGAGTGTCAGCAGCGCCCAGAAGAGCAATTGCGTATTCTGGGTGAAATAAACGCCAAGCGCGGTGATGATGACGACGAAGAGCGGCATGATCGTCGCGCCCTGCAGCACCGATGCCACATACATGTTGAGCACGTCACGATCGAAGGAGGAATTTGACGCATGACCGGACTGAAGACGTTCGCGCGTCTGCCGCACGGCCTTGGAAACGGCCTTGTTGCGGTGGCTGCGCGACCTGTCGACGATGATCTTGTCGGTCGATGTGCTTACGCCGGTACTCATGTGCACGTTGAAACTTCATCCCAGGGTGGATAAGAGCTTAATCGACAATTCTTAAGAAGATGTTTGCCATCTTTGCCAAGGATTTGTTTTTTAAGGAGGCGAAAGCGTGACACGGGGCCTGCGCCTGATTCGCGACGGCGTGACCGCTTTTGCCCTGCTGGCGCTCGTGGCGCTGATCGCCGCCAAGCTCAATGATGCGGCAAAAATCGAGCATATGGGTGCTTTCCATGCCGCCGACGGCGACAGTCTGACATTGGGAGCCGAACGTTTGCGCCTCGAAGGCATCGATGCGCCGGAGCTCAACCAGAGCTGCGAGCGGGCAGGGAAGGCCTGGTCCTGTGGCCGCGCGGCGCGCGAGGCGCTGCAGGGCATGGTGCTGGCATCCGGAACGCTTTGTCAGGGCAGCCGGCACGACCGCTACGACAGGCTGCTCGTCATCTGCCGGAGCGGGGCGGGCGGCGACATCAATGCCGCCATGGTGCGCCAGGGCATGGCCATCTCCTATGGCAGTTACGCCAAGGAGGAGGCCGACGCGAAGGCTCAAAAGGCGGGCCTCTGGGCCGGGACTTTCGAGCGGCCACGCGATGTGCGCGAGCATGCGCGCCAGAGTTCCGGTTTCGACGGCGCCCTGCACTTCATCGGGCGGATCGTCGGATGGGAGTAAAGTCATGACCGACGAAGCCATGCTGGAGACGCTGCGGCGGGAGATCGCCTCCTGCCGCATCTGTCGAGACGCGCCGGCAAAAGGCATCAAGCACCGGCTGCCGCACGAGCCGCGCCCGGTGGCCGTGATCTCGTCGAGCGCACGCATCCTGATCGCCGGGCAGGCGCCCGGGCTTCGGGTGCATGAGAGCGGGCTGCCTTTCGACGATGCCTCTGGCGACCGGCTGCGGTCATGGCTTGGCGTTGACAGGGCAAGCTTCTACGACCGCGACCGATTCGCCATTGTCCCGATGGGCTTCTGCTTTCCTGGCTACGACGGCAAGGGCGCGGATCTGCCGCCGCGGCGCGAATGCGCGCCCCTTTGGCGGCAAAGGGTGATTTCGGCCATGCCACAGATCGAACTGGTACTGGTCATCGGCCAATATGCGCAGGCTTGGCATATGGCCGGTGAAAGGCGGGACAATATGACCGAGACGGTGCGGGCATGGCGTGGCTGTCTTCTGTCCAACCGATCGCCGGCGGTGCTGCCGCTGCCGCATCCGAGCTGGCGCAATAGCGGCTGGCTGAAGCGCAATCCCTGGTTCGAGAAAGAATTGCTCCCGGTCTTGCAGGAACGGACGAAAATGCTGCTTTCCTGAAACAAAATTCTTTTAGTTGCGCGGAATCGAGTTATACAAAGAAAATAATTCGAAAGGACTGTTGTGCGCATGGACCGCCTCGACCGAAAAATACTGCGTCTTCTGCAAGAAGATTCGACGCTTGCCGTTGCCGATCTCGCCAAGAAAGTGGGGCTTTCGACGACGCCGTGCTGGCGGCGCATCCAGAAGATGGAAGAAGACGGCGTCATCAAGCGCCGAGTCGCCATCCTCGATCCGGAGAAGGTCAACACCAAGGTCACCGTCTTCGTGTCGATTCGCACTGCCACTCATTCGATCGAATGGCTGCGCCGCTTTTCCGAGGTGGTCGCCGAATTCCCCGAAGTGGTCGAATTCTACCGGATGAGCGGTGATGTCGATTATCTCCTGCGAGTCGTCGTGCCCGATATTGCCGCCTATGACGCCTTTTATAAGCGGATGATCGCCAAGATCGAGATTCGCGACGTTTCCTCCGCCTTTGYGATGGAGCAGATCAAGTATTCGACGCAGTTGCCGCTCGACTACATGATTCTCGATAATGCCAAATCAAACGAGGATTGAGGTCAAGCGTGCGGCCGTGACCGCACGCGATAATGCAAAATCCAATGAGGACTGAGACCGGGCGTGAGTCTGCGACCTCAGATATGCCCCTGGGCGGCGGCGTGTGCACTCCGGCTGCACGTGGGATTGCCGGTTCGGCAAAGGCAGAGGTCAGGCACGTGCGATCTGCTATTGCAAAAAAAAGCCTCAAAAATAGCGAAAAAACGCTCAAATCGACCGAAGTTCCTGGAAAAGTGAATAGCCTGGTAAGGATTCCCGGGTTATGTTCGATGAAACCAATGGGCGATATGTCATAATTTCGTCTCATTGGTATCGAATTCAGGACACTATGTTCTAAACCGCCACCTTGTTTGTGCTCATTAGCCGGCGGTAGAATTTATGCGCTTCACCAGTATGTTCGACGGGGGTCGGACGGTGGAGAATTTGACAAAGGGGTTTAGGGTTTGCGGCTTGCGATGGAAGATTTCCGTCGCGGAGCCGTTTGGCATGTCTTTCGTATAAATATTTGAAATTGTTGTATAAAAATCACGTTGTCGGGGAAAGTTGCCCGTGAGAACCCATCTGGCGTGTATCGAGAATTGCTTGATAGGGCCTTGTATGTGATGACGGTTTGGCGGTTCGATCGATCCGCACGCCGAGATGGCTGTTCAAACTGGGCCGGCTTCAAATCGACTACCCGATCTGAAGCCAGCCCCGATCGACAAAGGAATGGATTGGTAAATGAACATCAGAATGGTTTTGCTTGCATCAGCAGCAGCATTTGCTGCATCGACGCCGGTTCTTGCAGCTGACGCTATTGTTGCTGCTGAGCYGGAACCGGTTGAATATGTTCGCGTCTGCGACGCTTACGGCACCGGCTACTTCTACATCCCGGGCACCGAAACCTGCCTCAAGATCGAAGGCTACATCCGTTTCCAGGTTAACGTTGGCGAAGACGTCGGCGGCGATTCGGACTGGGATGCCGTCACCCGCGGTCAGGTTCAGTTCACGGCCAAGAGCGACACCGAATATGGTCCGCTGACCGGCGTCATCGTCATGCAGTTCAATGCTGACAACGCCACGGCTCAGGACGCCATTCTCGATTCCGCTTACCTCGACATCGCCGGCTTCCGCGCTGGTCTGTTCTACAGCTGGTGGGACGATGGTCTCTCTGGCGAAACCGACGACATCGGCTCGGTCGTAACGCTGCACAACTCCATCCGCTATCAGTATGAAAGCGGCACCTTCTACGCTGGTATCAGCGTCGATGAACTGGAAGACGGCGTTTATCAGGGTGACGTGGATCCCGTCACCGGCCTCCTTGTTCCGAACGATGGTCCGAACAATGTCGGCGTTGCCTTCGGCATCGGCGGCACTGCCGGCGCGTTCAGCTACCAGGTCACTGGCGGCTGGGACGTCGACAACGAAGACGGCGCTGTCCGTGCAATGGGTACGGTTGACATCGGTCCCGGTACGCTCGGCCTCGCTGCTGTGTACTCTTCCGGCCCGAACTCCTACTACTCGACGGCTGAATGGGCAGTTGCTGCCGAATACGCCATCAAGGCA
>NZ_JBFUAY010000083.1:0-25058 GCF_056406015.1 Rhizobium sp. P1_E1
TCGTAGCCAAGCTCTACGGCCAAGCCGGCCGGTCGATCAGCCGGCCCGTTTCAGCCAACCCGAAGGGCCGGGCATCTTTCCGCCAGGATCAAAGGCGATCGGCTCGGACGTACCAAGAGGTATGCCCGTCGCCAATCGCCTCTGCCCTGACGAAAACCTGCTCCGGCAGAATGCTGCAAGCTGACCAGGAAAGGCTCTAGAGGGCCGCGACCGGATGCGGCGAGCCGTCATAAGCGCCCCAGATCGACTGGTCGAAGCAGATGACTGAGCCGGTCATCAGGCCGGATTCGGAAGACGACAGGTAAGCGCAGGCGCGCGCCACCTCGTGCGGATCGACGAGGCGGCCGAAGGGCTGGCTTGCCGCCGCCTTCTCCAGCCAGTCGGCAGGTGCGCCGTGATATTCGCGCTGGATCCGGTCTTCGCCTTCGGAGGCCATCCAGCCGATGTTCAGACCGTTGACGCGGATGCGGTTGCGCAGGAGCGCGTAGGCAGTGTTCTTCGTCAGCGTTTCCAGCGCGCCCTTGGAGGCGCAATAGGCGGCGATGAAGGGCTGGCCTGCTTTGGCCGACATCGAGCCGATATTGACGATCGTGCCCTCGATCTTTTCACGGCGCATGACCTTCACCGCTTCCTGCATCAGGAAAAACGGCGCGCGCACATTGACGGCGAACATGGCGTCGAAGAGCTCGGGGCTGGTGTCGAGGATAGTGCCGCGATCGGTGATGGCGGCGGCATTGACCAGCGCATCGACACGGCCGAAGGTCTTGTCACAGGCGCGCACGACATGCTGTGCATCCTCGACCTTGCCGAGGTCGGCTTTGACGTAGACGATCCGGGCGCCGGTCGCGGCCGAAATCTCCGCCGCCTTTGCCTTGCCCTTGGCTTCGTTGCGGCCGCAGATGACGATGCCTTCGGCGCCGCGTTCGGCGAAGAGATGGGCGATGGTCGCGCCCAATCCTTGCGTGCCGCCGGTGACGATGGCGATCTTGCCGTCGAGGCGGCCGTGGTCGGTGCTCATGTGGTTCCTCCATTGTGATGATATGCGAATAGCCTCCCGCGGGTGCGGGAGGCTTTTATCTCAGTGCGGATGCAAGAGGCTCGAGCTCCAAATCAGCTCAACTTCTTCTGCGCCTGCTCGGCAAGTGCTGCCGCAAAGACTTCATCGCTCCAGCCTTCCTTCAGCGCCTCATGCATCAGCTGCGCCTGTGTCTTCGGCGCCAGTCCGCCAAGCGGCGGGTCTCGGTCGAGATTGGTCGGGAAGGAGTAGCCCTCGGCGCAGGCGGCGACGGCGTTGGCGATTTCGTCAGGCGAGAGTTTTCCCTGCAAGGTCTTCAACGCGGGAAACAGCCTGGCGCTCATCCGCTCGCGATTGACGGTTTCCATTGCCCGGCCGAAAGCGGAGGAGACTTGCAGGAGGTTGGCGACACGCTTGATGTCGGCCGAGCGGTTGGTGCCGGCGGCATGGAAGAGGGCGGGATTGAAGAAGACGACGTCGCCTTTTTCGAGTGGCAGCTGGACATGGTTCCTCTCGAAATAATCCCGGAACTCCTGCCGCTTCAGCGCGAGATAGCCCGGCACATAGGTCTGGCTGTACGGCAGGAAGAGTGTCGGACCGCTTTCGAGCGGCATGTCGCAATGGGCGACCGCACCCTGTAGCGTCAGCACCGGCGAGAGCCGGTGTACATGCGCCGGGAACTGTTCGATCACCTTTGAGGACTGAAAGCCGAGATGGTAATCGCGGTGCGCCGACTGCGCCGCACCCCCCGGATTGACGCGGTTGACCTGCGCCGTCATCTGGTAGCTCGGACCGAGCCAGGCTTCGCTGGCCAGCGCGATTATGGTGTTGCCGTAATATTCGGCGAAATTTGCCGGATCGGCGAGACAATGTTTTTCCAGCGAATTCCAGATGCGGTCGTTGGCGCCGGGCTTGGCGAAGTGATCGCCGCCGCCGCTCGCGGTGCGGTGCTGTTCGTCGATGATCGCGTCGAAGATCGTGCTGGCGCGGTCGATGACGGCGGTGTCTTCGTAAGCATGCTTGAACACGACGACACCAGGACCCTCGCCGAAAGCTTCGCAGATCTCGGCCAACACGGCGCGTCGGCCTTCTGCCGTTGCGGCCGCTGCCATCACCTTGCGGCTGTCATAGATCAGCACGTTTTTTTCGACCGCAGACGCCGAGGGGTAATCGGCAAGTACAGTCGCCTTTTCCGCAAGGCTGCGGAAATCATCGAGATCGCAGGCCTCTTCGCTCAGCCAGACGCGGTCGGCGCGCAGTTTCTGCTGGTTGTCGGTTTTCATAGCGGGCTCCTCCCTCTTTCCGATGGGGGCACTATACGCCGCAGTGCGCGGTGATATAGATCAGAAATCCATCAAAAAACCATCAGGCCAATCGCATGGCACATCTCTTTCTCGTCAAGGACATCGCCTTCCAGGCCGGACTCAGCACCGCCACCGTCGACCGGGTGCTGAACGGCAGACCGGGCGTGCGCCGGCAGACTGAAATGCGGGTGAAGGCGGCGATCGCGGAGCTGGAGAAACAGCAGGCCGGGGCGATCGGCAGCGGCCGCGTGCTGGCGATCGATATCGTCATGGAGACGCCGCAGCGTTTCAGCGATGCGGTACGCGCCGCCTTTGAGGCGGAGATGGCGACCTTCCTGCCCGGCGTCTTCCGCTGCAGGTTCCATTTCGCCGAGGTGATGAAGCCGGCCGAACTGGTGCAGCTTCTCGACCGCATCCGGCTGCGCGGCACGCACGGCATCGTGCTGAAGGCGCCTGACGTCGCCGAGGTGGCTGCCGCTGTGGCGCGGGCGGATGCCGCCGGCATTCCCGTGGTGACGCTGGTGACCGACTTGCCGAATTCGGCCCGCATCGCCTATGCCGGCGCCGACAACCGGGCGGCAGGAGAGACGGCCGCCTATCTGATCGGTGAATTTCTCGGGACTGATGGCGGCAAGGTGCTGGTAACGCTGTCGAGCGGACGGTTCCGCGGCGAGGAGGAGCGCGAAATCGGCTTCCGCCGGGTCATCCGCGCTCGTTATCCCGCCATCGGCATCACCGAAATCAGCGAGGGGCACGGCACCGATGCCGCGACGGGAACGCTTTCCGCGGCAGCGCTTGCGGCCGACCCCGCCATCAACGCCGTCTATTCGATCGGCGGCGGCAACCGGGCGGTGCTTGCGGCCTTCGACGCGGCCAAACGTCCCGTCCGCGTTTTCGTCGCCCATGATCTCGATGCGGACAACCGCGCCTTGCTTGCGGCGCGCCGGATCGGCTTCGTGCTGCATCATGATCTGAGAACTGATGCGCGCTCGGCCTTCAGGGCGATCATGAGCCGCGCGACTGCATTGCCGCGAACGGTTCCGGCCTCGCTTTCATCAGTCGAAATCGTCACGCCCTACAATATGCCTGCGGGCGACTGAGCCAATTGGCTTTCCTTCCATGCCGAATTCGGGCTACAGATTTGGCACGGGTGAAGGTGGAACATGGATTACAGCGACGTCAGCACGATTGCAGCCTGGATCACGGAGCAGGGACTGAAGGGCGCTTCGGAAGCCGAGCTGATGACCGGCTTCTGCTCGGCTTGCCGGGATGCCGGCCTGCCGCTCGACCGCGGTCTGGCGCTGATGGATACGCTGCATCCGGTGCATGAGGGCCGCGCCTTCCGATGGGACAGCGTCGAGGAGATCCAGACCGAGTTCGAATATGGTCCGACGATCTCGGGGGAGGCGGCGTCGAACTGGCAGCGTTCGGCCTTCTATCATCTTTGGTCCCGCAACGAACGGGAGATCCGCCGGCGTCTCGGTTTCGGCGACCCGATCGATTTCTCTATGCTCGATACGATTGCTGAAGCCGGCCACACGGATTTCGTGGCGATGATGCATCGTTTTTCCGAGGCTGGCACGATCGGCGAGATGGATTGCTTCTTCTCGCATTTCGCGACGAAACATCCTGAGGGCTTTTCCGATCACGACCTCGCCATCCTGCGCAAGCTGGTGCCGGTGTTGGGGCTGGCGATCAAATGCATCGCGCTTGGACGTATCGCCCGCACCATCGCCGAGGTCTATCTCGGTGAGGACGCCGCGCGCCAGGTGATGGAAGGCAAGATCAGCCGCGGCAAATCGGAGCGGATTTCCGCGGCACTCTGGTTTTCCGATCTGCTGAACTACACCAAGATCTCCGACAGCGTGCCTCCGGAGGAGATCATCCCGCTGCTCAACGACTATAGCGAGGCGGTGATCACGGCGGTCCACCAGTCCGGCGGCAACGTGCTGAAGCTGATCGGCGACGGTGTGCTCGCCATCTTTAAGGGCGAGGTGCCGGCGGAGACGTGTCGTGCGGCGCTGAGCGCCGAATCGTTGCTGCGGGAAAAGCTCACCACGCTGAATGCCGCGCGTGCGGCCGACGGCCGGGCGACGACCGACGTCTATATCGGCCTGCATATCGGCGATGTCTTCTACGGCAATATCGGCAGCCAGGACCGGTTGGACTTCACCGTCATCGGACCCGCCGTCAACGAGGTCAGCCGGATCGCCTCGATGTGTCGTTCCGTCGATCTCAACCTGTTGATCTCCTCCGATTTCGCCGCGGCGATACCGGAGCAGCAGCGTACCGCACTCGCCTGCGTCGGACGCTATGCTTTGCGCGGCGTGCAGCGCGCGCAGGAACTGTATACTCTCGACAGCGCCCGACTGAACAGCTGAGTTCCTGACTGCAAGGCTATCGCAACAGACCCTGGCCGCCGTCGATCCAGATCGGCGTACCGGTGATGTGTCGAGCGCGGTCGGATGCAAGGAAGAGGATTGTTTCGGCGACGTCCTCGCTCTTGCCTGCCTTGCCGCCGGCAATCGGGATATCCCCCTRCGGCCAGATGACGGGAACCTCCGTCTCTTCGCGATGACGACTGTCGGTATTGGCGCCGATATTGGTCTCGATCTCGCCGGGGCAGACGGCATTGACGCGGATGCCATGTCGGCCGAGTTCGAGGGCGAGCTGCTGGACCATGGCGACCTGGCCCGCCTTGGTTGCGGTGTAGGCGGTGGCGCCCGGCGTGGTGAAGGTGCGGGTGCCGTTGATCGAGGAGACGACGATGATCGAACCGCCGTGGCGCTTCAGATGCGGAACCGTCAGATGCAGGGTCAGGTAGGTGCCGCGCAGATTGACGGCGATCGTCTTGTCCCATTCTTCCGGTTTCAGATCGTCGATCGGCGCCCAGACACCGTTGATCCCCGCATTGGCGACAACGATGTCGAGGCCGTCGAAGGTGTTGGTCAGTTGCTCCACCGCGCCCCGCATTTGAGCGTCGTCGCTGGTATCTGCCGTCAACGCGATCGACTGGCCGCCGGCGGCCTTGATCTCGGCGCAAGTTTTTTCGACCTCGTCGGCGGTGCGGCTCAATGCTGCGACCCTTGCACCCTCGGCGGCGAGCCGCAACGCGGCCGCTTTGCCGATGCCCGAACCGGCGCCTGTCACTAATGCGATTTTTCCCTTCAGCTCCATGGGCGGGCTCTCCTTGCCGTTTTGCCGACATGCCAACTGTTCGGCGCGGCAGTTGGTTCCGGAAGGAGGCGGGTCGTCGCAGTTATCTTAGAAGCGTTTGCTTCAACGCCCATTTCTCCGGCCCGTGGACCGCCGCAAAGAGCAGTCCGGCGAGGAAGGTAAAGTGATCGATGAAGAAACCGAACTCGGCCTGGTTCTGCTGCCAATGGGATGGGCCATGGAAGGCGAAGGCGAGGAAGATCACATAGATGCCTGCGAGCAGGCTGGCCTCGGTGAAGAAGGCTCCTGATATAAAGGCGAGCGCCAGTGCGATCTCGAAGAAGGCGGCGATCCAGGTAAGGAACGTCGCCACCGGAAAGCCGGCGGCGGTGATATAGCCTGCCGTCGCGCCGATATCGGCGAACTTGAAGCCGGCCGCCATGAAAAAGATGAAACTGAAGATGATGCGGGCGACGATGATTGCAATTGCTCTGGCCATTCTGAAATCTCCTCTTTGAGCTTCCACTATGACGGACAGGACACGTGATATCCTACACGGGGAATGAAAAAGGGCCGCTTGCGCGACCCTGTCACTTTGAATTGCGCATAATCCTTTCCGAAAGTCGGTTCCGATTTTCGGGGCTATGCGCTCTCACCATTCGGCAAAGCTGCCGTCGGCATGCCGCCAGATCGGGTTGCGCCAGCGGTGACCTTCCTTGGCGCGCTCGATGACATAGGCCTCGTCGACCTCGATGCCAAGACCCGGACCCTGCGGGATCGAGACGAAACCATCGGCATAGTGGAACACCTCCTTGTTGGAGATGTAGTCGAGGATGTCGTTGCCCTTGTTGTAGTGGATGCCGAGGCTCTGTTCCTGGATGAAGGCGTTATAGCTGACGGCATCGACCTGCAGGCAGGCGGCGAGCGCGATCGGGCCCAGCGGGCAATGCGGCGCCAGCGCCACGTCGTAGGCTTCGGCCATCGCCGCGATCTTGCGGCATTCGGTGATGCCGCCGGCATGGGAGAGATCCGGCTGAATGATGTCGACGTAGCCGTCTGACAGAACCTGCTTGAAGTCCCAGCGCGAAAAGAGCCGCTCGCCGAGCGCGATCGGCGTCGAGGTATGGTTGACGATATCGCGCAGCGCTTCCTTGTTTTCGGAAAGCACCGGCTCTTCGATGAACATCAGCTTGTAAGGGTCGAGCTCCCTCGCGAGAACCTTCGCCATCGGCTTGTGCACGCGGCCGTGGAAATCGACGCCGATGCCGATATGTGGGCCGATCGCCTCGCGGATGGCGGCGATGGTCTCGACCGCCTTCTCCACCTTTTCGTTGGTGTCGACGATCTGCATTTCCTCGCAGCCATTGAGCTTGATCGCCTTGAAGCCACGGGCAACCACCTCCTTGGCATTGTTGGCGACATCCGAAGGACGGTCGCCGCCAATCCAGGAATAGACCTTGATACGGTCGCGGAGCTGGCCACCGAGCAGGGAGTGGATCGGCTGGCCGAGCGCTTTGCCCTTGATGTCCCACAGCGCCTGGTCGATGCCCGAGATCGCGCTCATGTGGACGGCGCCGCCGCGATAGAAGCCGCCGCGATACATCACGGTCCAGTGGTCTTCGATGAGGAAAGGATCCTTGCCGATCAGGTAGTCTTCCAGCTCATGGACGGCGGCCTGAACGGTGAGCGCACGGCCTTCGACGACCGGTTCGCCCCAGCCAATGATGCCCTCGTCGGTCTCGACCTTCAAAAACAACCAGCGCGGGGGAACGATATAGGTGGTGAGTTTGGTGATCTTCATCGCTGTTCTTTCAGTCTCTTCCCGGGTTTGCGATCGACGGCGCGTTCGCAGATTTGTGGTGATCGGTCATTTCGTTCTGCCGATCGCTTTTTCGGCGGCGGCTAGATCGCGCACCGCAAGATCGAGCATGCGGTTGGCGCATTCACGGGCTCCCGCCTTGTCGCGCATGCGCAGGGCCTCGACCAACTGACCGTGAACGAGCACCGCATCCTCGCGATTCTCGACGCCGATATTGGAGGCATGCAGCGCATATTTTAGCGCCGCGTGAATGGCGCTCGACAGGCGGCGGAAGACCTGATTGTGGCTGGCGGTGAGCAGCACCGTGTGGAACATGACGTCGGCATCGGTGAAGCTTTCCGGGTCGCGGGCGCTGTCGCGCATCTGCCGCCAGGCATTGTCGAGATCGGCGATCTCCTGGGCGCTCGCGCGCTCGGCGGCATATTCGGCGGCTGCCGGCTCGATGGTGCGGCGGGCTTCGAGAATGCAGCCGAGCAGGTCGAAGTCCTTGATATAGGGACCCATCCATTCAAGCACGTCAGCGTCGAGGATATTCCAGTCGTCCTTATCGCAGACGGTGGTTCCGATGCGTGGCTTGCCACGGACAAGGCCTTTGGATTCCAGCACTTTCAGCGATTCGCGAATGACGGTGCGGCTGACGCCGTAGAGCTCGCAGAGATCGTTTTCGCGGGGCAGCGGCGAGCCCGCGGGATAGCGGTCCGCACAGATATCCTGAGCGATCGCCGCCGTGACGTTGCGGCGTACGCGCGGGCGGCGCTCGATGCGGCGGCTTTCGGCCCCGCTCTGTCGCTCGATTGTTTCCAACTCACCTCTCCGCTCTGTCTCGCGTGCTAGGCAATCGAACCTGATTATCCGAATTCGATCCGCTTTGCGACGCTTCCTCCCGGCATCTCGTCAATAATCCTATTATTCCAATCATCATACATTGGCAATTGACTGGTATGATGATTTGTCATAATTCATTGGACGTTGCCTGGGAGGCAGCTGCTCAGTTTTTGAGAGTTTAGGGAGAGAGACATGCGCTTGTTCAAAGCAGCCATTCTGGCTGGCACTTTCGCCATTCTGGCAGCCGGCTCGGCATTTTCCGCGGACGTCAAGATAGGGTTCATCGTCAAGCAGCCTGAGGAGCCGTGGTTCCAGGACGAATGGAAATTCGCCGACCAGGCCGCCAAGGAAAAAGGCTTCACCGTCGTCAAGATCGGCGCCGAAGACGGCGAGAAGGTCCAATCGGCGATCGACAATCTCGGCGCTCAGGGTGCGCAGGGCTTCATCATCTGCACGCCCGACGTCAAGCTCGGCCCCGGCATCGTCGCCAAGGCCGAAGCCAACCAGTTGAAGCTGATGACGGTCGACGACCGCCTCGTCAGCGCCGACGGCAAGCCGCTGGAAGACGTGCCGCATATGGGCATTTCAGCCACCAAGATCGGCGAGACCGTCGGCCAGGCGATCGTCGACGAAATCAAGAAGCGCGGCTGGGACATGAAGAATGTCGGCGCCGTGCGGGTCTCCTATGACCAGCTGCCGACCGCCGTCGACCGCGTCGAAGGTGCGATCTCGGTGCTGAAGTCCGCCGGTTTCCCGGCCGAAAACATCTATGATGCGCCACAGGCGAAGACGGATACGGAAGCAGCGCTCAACGCGGCGACCACCGTTCTCAACAAGCATGCCGACGTAAAATACTGGGTCGCCTTCGGCCTCAACGATGAAGCCGTCCTCGGCGCCGTCCGTGCATCCGAATCGGTCGGCATTCCGGCGACGAACGTCATCGGTGTCGGCATCGGCGGTGCGGAATCGGCGATCAATGAATTCAAGAAGCCGGCGGCAACGGGCTTCTTCGGCACCGTCATCATCTCGCCGAAGCGTCACGGCTACGAGACGGCGCTCAACATGTACGACTGGATCGCCAACGACAAGGAGCCGGCAAAGCTGACGCTGACCTCGGGTTCCCTGGCGCTGCGCGACGATTACGAAAAGGTCCGCAAGGATCTTGGCATCGAGTGATCGTCCTTCCAGCATGATATCGTCCGGCGGTCGCCCAGCGTGCCGCCGGTCTTTCTCGACGGAGCGATGATGGCTTTCCTCGAATTCAGCAATATCTCCAAGGGTTATCCCGGCGTGCAGGCGCTGGCGAATGTTTCCTTCACTGTCGAGAAAGGCGCCGTCCACGGCCTGATGGGCGAAAACGGTGCCGGCAAATCGACGCTGATCCGCGTACTGTCAGGCGATCAGGCCGCCGATGGCGGCAACATCCTCATCGACGGCGAGGAGCAGAAATACGGCTCCGTCCGCGACGCCTTCCATGCCGGCGTCATCGTCATCCATCAGGAACTGCAACTCGTTCCAGAATTGACGGTCGCCGAAAATCTCTGGCTCGGACGCTTTCCGGCCAAGGGCGGCGTCATCCATTCGAAGGCGCTGATCGAGACGGTGCGGTCGAAACTCGAGGAGATCGGCATCGATGTCGATCCGTCGGCCAAGGTCGCCTCGCTTTCGATCGGTGCGCGGCAGATGGTCGAGATCGCCAAGGCCGTCATGCTCGATGCGCGGGTGATTGCGCTCGACGAGCCGACCTCCTCGCTTTCCTCCCGCGAAAGCGAAATCCTGTTTTCGCTCATCGACAGGCTGAAGGCGAAGGGAACGGTCATTCTCTACGTCTCGCATCGCCTCGACGAGATCTTCCGCCTCTGCGATAGCCTGACGGTGCTGCGCGACGGCAAACTTGCCGCCCACCATCCTCAGATCTCCGAAACCACGCGCGAGCAGATCATCTCGGAAATGGTCGGACGCGAGATCAGCAATGTCTGGGGATGGCGCGAACGCGCGCTCGGCGACGTACGGTTGGAGGTCAAGGGCCTGTCGGGGCCGAGGCTGCGTCATCCGATCAGCTTTTCCGTCCGCCAGGGCGAAATTCTCGGTTTCTTCGGCCTGATCGGCGCCGGCCGCAGCGAGATGGCGCGGCTGCTTTACGGCGCCGACACCAGACATCAGGGCCAGGTCACGATCGACGGCGTAGCCGTTGCGCCGAACAATCCGAAAGCGGCGATCAATGCCGGCATGGTGCTTTGCCCCGAGGACCGCAAGTTTGACGGCATCGTCCAAGGGCGATCGATCGAGGAAAATATCGCGATCTCGTCGCGCCGGCATTTTTCGCCTTTCGGCATTCTGAGCCCGAGACAAGAGGCGGCGCTGGCGGACCGCTTCATCGCCAAGCTTCGGGTGCGGACGCCCTCGCGCAAGCAAGACATCATCAACCTCTCGGGCGGCAACCAGCAGAAGGTCATTCTCGGCCGCTGGTTGTCCGAGCAGGGCATCAAGGTCCTGGTCATCGACGAGCCGACACGCGGCATCGATGTCGGGGCGAAATCGGAAATCTACGAAATCCTCTACGAGCTTGCGGCCGGCGGCATGGCGATCGTGGTCATATCAAGCGAGTTGCCCGAAGTCATGGGCATTTCCGATCGCATCATGGTGATGTGCCAGGGCGGGGTGGCGGCCAATGTCACCCGCCAGGATTTCGACGAGCGCAACATCCTAACGGCAGCGCTTCCCGACAAGAATGCCGCAGGCACCATTTAGAGCGGTTCAGCTTTTCATAGAAACGCAGAACCGCTCTAACTTTTTGTTTTTACGCAATTCCGGACGGAAAACCGCTTCGCACTTTTCCTGAAATTGCTCTAGGACCAGGAATATACGGACGATGAATTCGTTGAAAAAAATCCTTCTCGGCGAACAGGGGCTGGTGGTGATCTTCGCTGCCGCCTTCGTGATTGTCTCGCTCTTCGTTCCGAACTTCCTGACCGAGCGAAACATGCTGGGGCTGCTGCAATCGGTCGTCACGATCGGCATCGTCGCCTGCACGATGATGTTCTGCCTGGCATCCCGCGATTTCGACCTTTCGGTCGGATCGATCGTCGCCTTCTCCGGCATGATCGCGGTGATGGTCTCGAATGCGACAGGCTCCATTCCCGTCGGGCTGCTCGCCGCCCTGCTTTGCGGCGCCGTCGTCGGCCTCGTCAATGGTATCGTCATTGCGCGTTTTCGGGTCAATGCACTGATCACCACGCTTGCGACCATGCAGATCGTGCGCGGGCTAGCGCTGATCGCGTCCGATGGCCGCGCCGTCGGCATCAACGATCCCGATTTCTACCAGCTTGCTCTGTCGCGCTTCCTGACCGTGCCGACGCCGATCTGGATCATGCTGATCCTTTTCATCCTCTTCGGGTTCGTGCTCAACCGCACCGTCTTCGGCAAGAACACCCTGGCGATCGGCGGCAATCCGGAGGCCTCGCGGCTTGCGGGCGTCAACGTCGTCAACATGCGCATCTGGATCTTTGCGCTGCAGGGTCTGGTCTGCGGCATTGCCGGCATCCTGCTTGCCTCGCGCATCACCTCCGGCCAGCCGAATGCGGCGACAGGGCTTGAGCTTTCGGTGATTTCGGCCTGCGTTCTCGGCGGTGTTTCGCTGGCCGGCGGCCGGGCGGCGATGAGCGGCGTCATCGTCGGCGTGCTGATCATGGGCATTGCCGAAAACGTCATGAACCTCTTGAATATCCAGGCGTTCTATCAGTATGTCGTACGCGGGCTGATCCTGCTGATCGCAGTGCTGCTCGACAATTTGAGGTCTTCGGCTGCGGGGCGACGCGGATGAACCAAGGACGAGCCGGGGACGACATCGAACTGAGGCACGGCGATCTATCCGTCCGGGTCAGCCGTCGGGGTGCCGCCGTCACAGCCGCGACTTATCGCGGCATGCCCTTTCTCGTGGCGGCCGGCGGGCCGGAGGGAGCGATGGCGAATTTCGCGATGGTGCCGTTCGGCAATCGCGTGGAAGGCAACACCATGTCCTTTGCCGGACGCGACTATGGCTTCCAACCGAATGCTTCCGATCCGCTCTATCTCCACGGTGACGGCTGGCTCAGCCTCTGGCAGCTTGAAGACGCCAGCGCGGAGCATGCGCAGTTCTGCTTTTCCCGCAGCGCCGACAGGGTTTCACCTTATGCCTATCTTACCCGGCAAGAGATCCGTCTCGCCGGCGATGCACTGGTGCTGAGGCTTTCCGTGGAAAACCGCGGCGATACGGCTCTTCCCTTCGGGCTCGGTCAACATCCCTTCTTCGCGCGCACGCCAAAGACACGACTGGCGATTGCTGCCGATCGCTATTGGAGCGAGCGGCCGGACCATCTGCCAGAGATGCCTGGCCCTGTGCCTGGTTATTTCGATTTCAGATCTGAGACGCTTTTACCGCAGAGATGGATGAACAATGCCTTCGAGGGTTGGAATGGGCGGGCTGTTATCACCTGGCCGGAACTTGGAATCCGGGCGGCGTTGGAAGTCGACGGTGCGCTCGATCGCTTCATGCTGTATATGCCGGTCAACCGGAGCGATTTCTTCTGCCTCGAGCCGATGAGCCATCTGCCGAACGGGCATCACCTTCCTGATTTCGGTGGGCTCACGCCGCTTGCGCCAGGTGAGGCGCTTGCCGGCACAGTGACGATCCTGATGTCGACGCTGCCGGTTCAACCGAAGGGGTGATAGATGAGCAGCCGTCTGCAGGGCAAGAACATCCTGATAACCGGTGCTGCGCAGGGTATCGGCCTTGCGATGGCGAAGGCTTTCATGCGGGAGGATGCCGCCGTCTTTCTCGTCGATCGCGATGGGGCGCTGCTGGCGCAGGCGGCGAAAGAGCTCCAGCGCAGCGGCGGCCGGCTCGGTTATCTGCCGGCCGATATTACCGATGCCGGAACGATCACGACGTTGGTCGCTCAGGCGAATGAAGAGATCGGACCGCTGAACGCGCTCGTCAACAATGCCGGGGTCAATGTCTTTGCCGAACCGCTCGCGACGACGGACGAGGAATGGAACCGCTGCTTCGACATCAATCTGAAGGGCGCATGGAACTGCTGCAAGGCGGTGCTGCCGGGCCTCATCGAACAGGGTGGCGGCGTCATCCTCAACATCGCCTCAACGCATGCCTTCACGATCATCCCGCACACATTTCCCTATCCGCTGGCAAAACACGCGCTGCTCGGGATGACAAAATCCCTGGGGCTCGAATATGCGGCCCGCAATATCCGGGTGAACGCGCTGGCGCCGGGCTATGTCTCGACGCAGAAGGTGATCGATTACTGGAACAGCTTTCCCGATCCGGAGGCGGCAAGGGCCGAGACGATGAAACTGCATCCCGGCGGGCGCATCGCGACGCCGGAGGAGATTGCCATGGCGGCCGTGTTCATGATCTCAGACGAGTGCCCGTTCATCAATGCCACCTGCCTGACGATCGACGGTGGCCTCAGCGTGCTGCAGCATCCCGCTTGAAGGGCTTCGATCCCGCTATTTTTACAAGCCTGTCGTCTTCTCGGGATAGAGCATTATATTGCCCATCGGGAAGGCTATCTGATCTCCCGCAGGCATGGAGCGGCCCCTGCCGCTTTCTGAAAGCACAATCGAAAACAGGAGGACGGCATGCAGATCAATCGTACGGCTTCGGCTCATTGGACCGGTGGCCTCAAGGACGGAAAAGGCCTGATCTCGACGCAGAGCGGCGCCCTGAAGGATTATCCCTACGGCTTTGCGAGCCGCTTCGAAGGCGTCGCCGGCACCAACCCGGAAGAACTGATCGGTGCCGCCCATGCCGGCTGCTTCACCATGGCGCTGTCGTTGATCCTCGGTGAAGCCGGCTTTACCGCCGAGCATATGGAAACCTCTGCCAAGGTAACGCTCGAAAGCGTCGAGGGCGGCTTTGCCATCACCGCCATCCATCTCTCGCTCTCCGGCCGTATTCCCGGTGCCGATGAGGCGACCTTCACCGAACTCGCCAACAAGGCAAAGGCCGGCTGCCCGGTTTCCAAGGCGCTCGCGGCGGTTCCGATCACGCTCGACGTCAAGATCGTCTGATTTCCCTGCTGCCGGCGATGAGGTGCCGTGCGCGTTCGCGTCGCGGCACTTTTCAATTGCGCGATGTTCATTGTTCAGCCGCTCCAGAAAATCCCCCACGTTCAACGAACGCGGCCCACCGGCTGCATCAACCGATCGCCCCCAAGCAGACCTGAAGCTTCGCTGCGCTCCGGGATGTTGACAAGTGACGCCTGATATTTTACGACTGACGAAATTCAAAATTCGTCAGTCGTAAGTCGAGGCATCGAAAGTCATGGACGAGATCGCGGAAAACACGCTCGACGTCACCCGGCAGGAGAATGTCACACGCATTCTCGACGCGGCCGAACGGCTGTTTCGGCACTACGGCTACAGCAAGACGACGGTGGCCGACATTGCCCGCGATCTCGGCATGTCGCCCGCCAATATTTATCGTTTCTTCGCCTCCAAGGTGGAAATCCACCAGGCGCTCTGCGGGCGCATGCTCGCCACCGCTTATCAAATCGCCTACGACATCCGCCATCAGCCGATCAGCGCCAGCGAGCGGCTGCGCCGCTATGTCGAGACCCAACATCAGTTGACGCTCGATCTGATGCTCGACGAGATGAAGGTGCACGAGATGATCATCGTCGCGATCGAGCGCGACTGGCATGTCATCGAAAAGCATATCGACCGTGTTCATGATCTCATTGCCGAAATCATCGCCGAAGGCATTGCAGCCGGGGAATTCGCCGAGCAGGACCCGGTCGTTGCCTCGCGCTGCTTCGGTGCCGCGACGATCAATCTCTGCCATCCGCAGATGGTGGCGCAATGTCTTGCCAAAACGAACCGCGCAAGCGTCGACGAACTGATCGACTACGTGATCAGGGCGCTGAAGAAATAATGGACGGCAGCCGCCGTCGGAACCCCGAAACGATCCAGGAGTGCGGAAGATGTTTTCGCTCAAAACCCTCAGCCATCGCATGCCGTCCGTCGCCAGTCTCGTGCTCGTCGGCGCCATCGGTATCGGCGTTTCCGCCTGCTCGGAAGAGAAGGCTGAGGTCAAGGAAGTCATCCGTCCGGTGAAGGTCGTCGAGATCGCCAAGGCCAGCGACACCCGCAAGCTCGACTATTCCGGCTCGGTCAAGGCGCGTACGGAGATGAACCTCGGCTTTCGCGTTGCTGGCAAGATCACCGAACGCCTCGTGGATATCGGCGACAAGGTGAAGCCGGGCGACGTGCTCGCTCGGATGGACTCCACCGATTACCAGCTGGCGGTCAAGACGGCGGAAGCCAATCTGGCAGCCGCTGAAAAAGGTGTCGAAACCGCCGATCTCGTGAACAAGCGCAATCAGCAGCTCTTCGACAAGAATGTTTCGCCGAAATCCCAGCTCGAGCAAGCCTCGCTCAGTTACGATCAGGCCGTTTCAAGCCGCGATGCCGCCGTCTCGGCACTCGATCAGGCGAAGAACCAGGTGAGTTATGCGGAGCTGAAGGCCGACCACAACGGGATTGTCACGACGATCAATGCCGATGTCGGCCAAGTCGTTGTGTCGGGCACTCCCGTCGTCGCCGTTGCCGTCGACGGCGAAAAGGAAGTGCAGATCGCCGTTCCGGAAAATGACATTGCCGAATTCAAGCCGGGCAAAACAGTCAAGGCAAGCTTCTGGGCCGACGACAGGCTGGTGCTCGACGGCAAGGTGCGGGAGGTTTCCGGAAGCGCCGACCAGCAGTCGCGCACCTTTGCGGTCCGGGTGAGCCTGCCGAACGATCCGCGCGTTTTGCTCGGCATGACGGCGACGATCGAGGCCGATGTCAGCAACGGCAACAGCTATGTCTCGATCCCGCTCAGTGCCCTGGCTGAAAAGGACGGCAAGCAGATGGTCTGGACCGTCGACCGCGACACGGCGACCGTGCATGGCCGCGACATCAAGGTCGCCGATTTCACCGGCGACGGCGTGCATGTGACCGAGGGTCTCGATACCGGCGATCTCGTCGTTTCGGCCGGCACGCAGTTCATGAGCGAAAACCTGAAGGTGAAGGTGCCGGACCAGCAGTCGGCCCTGGCTGCCACCGACCAGACCGTTCGCTGAACGCGCCATAAAGAGAGAACAGGACCATGGACGCCACCACCACCGAAAAGCGGCCCTTCAATCTGTCGCGCTGGGCGATCGGACATCCAAGCATCGCCCGCTTCCTCTTCGGGCTGATCATCATCACCGGCGTGCTCGGGCTGATGCGCATGGGCCAGCGCGAGGATCCGGAATTCACCTTCCGCGTCATGGTCGTTCAGGCGATCTGGCCGGGTGCTTCCATCCAGGAAATGGAAGATCAGGTCGTCAACAAGATCGAGCGCAAGCTGCAGGAAACGCCGCATATCGACTGGGTCAAGTCCTATACGCGGGCAGGCAGTGCGATCATCACATTGCAGGTCAAGGGCGACACGAATTCGCAAGAAGTGGCGGATGCCTTCTACCAGGTGCGCAAGAAGGTCGGCGACATCTCCAGCGAGCTGCCGCAGGGCCTGCTCGGCCCGTATTTCAACGACGAGTTCGGCGATACGTTCATCACGCTGCATTCGATCAGCGGCGACGGCTATTCCTATCCGGAACTGAAGAAATTCGCGATCCAGGCGCGCGACATGCTACTGACGACGCCGGGCGTCGAAAAGGCCGTCATCATCGGCGACCAGCCTGAGAAGATCTATATCGACGTCTCGTCGAAGGCGCTCGCTGAGCGCGGCCTGACGATCCTCGATCTGCAGAACGCCATCAAGGGCCAGAATAATGTCGATCCGGCCGGCTCCGTCGATACCGGCCTGCGCTCGGTGCGCATATCGGTCGAAGGCGACGTGAAGAAGGCGGCCGATATCCGCGAGTTGCGCCTTCGCGCCGGCGGCCAGGTGACGCGCCTCGGCGATATCGCCACCGTCAGTTCCGGGCTCGAAGATCCCTACCAGCGCAAGTACCGTTTCAACGGCCACGACAGCGTTCAGGTCGGCGTCGTGATGGCCAAGGGCTTCAACGTGACTGATGTCGGCAAGGGCGTGGAAGCGACCTATCAGCGTTTCGAAGAGGCGCTGCCCTACGGCGTCGCCGTCGATCAGATCGCCAACCAGCCGGACGTGGTGACCGATGCGGTCAGCGAATTCATGCATGCACTCGGCGAAGCTCTCATCATCGTGCTGGTCGTCTCGTTTGTGTCGATCGGCTGGCGATCGGGCCTCGTCATCGCCATTGCCATTCCGCTGGTGCTGGCCGCCACCTTTGCGCTGATGTACGAACTCGGCATCGACCTACAGCGCATCTCGCTCGGCGCATTGATCATCGCGCTCGGCCTGCTTGTCGACGATGCAATGATCGTCGTCGAGATGATGGAGCGAAAGCTGGAGGAGGGGCTCGTCAAGATCGACGCGGCAAGCTTCGCTTATTCCTCGACTGCCTTCCCGATGCTGACCGGCACGCTGATCACCACGGCCGGCTTCATTCCGGTCGGCTTCGCCGCCTCGACGGCCGGCGAATATGTGCGCTCGCTGTTCTACGTCGTCGGCATCGCGCTTGTCACCTCGTGGTTCGTCGCGGTCTACTTCACGCCGTGGCTCGGCTATATGATCCTCAAGCAGCGCCATCACGCCGGCGAGCATCGCGACGCCTTCGACACCGGCTTCTATCGCCGGTTGCGCGGCACGGTCAGCTGGGCGGTGCGCCACCGCGTCATCGTGCTGCTGCTGACGCTCGGCACCTTCGTCACCAGCCTCTGGGCCTTCCAGTTCATTCCGCAGAATTTCTTCCCGCAATCCTCGCGGCCGGAAATCCTCGTCGATCTCTGGCTGCCCGAGGGCACCAGCATCAAGGAAGTCGAGGTGCAGGCAAAGGCGCTCGAAGCCAAGATGATGGATGATCCCGACAAGCGGTTCATCGCTACCTATATCGGCGAAGGCGCGCCGCGCTTCTTCCTGCCGCTCGACCAGCAGCTGCGCAATCCGAACTTCGCCCAGCTGCTCGTCATGGCCAACGACGAACCGGCGCGCGAGCGGCTGATCGTCAAGCTGCGGACGATCCTTGCGGAAGACTTCCCCGATATTCGCGGCAAGGTCGACCGCCTCTTCCTCGGTCCGCCGACCGGCTGGCCGGTGCAGATGCGCGTCATGGGGCCTGACCGCCAGGAAGTCAGGGAGATCGCCAACCAGGTAAAGGCGCGCTTCCAGGCCAATCCAATGCTCGGCGCCATCCATGACGACTGGCTGGAAGAGGTGCCGGCGATGAAGCTGGTGATCGACCAGGATCGCGCCCGGGCACTTGGCGTCTCCTCGCAGCGTGTCCGTCAGATGCTGCAGACCGCCATGTCAGGGGCTGCGCTCGACGATTTCCGCGACGGCGAGGAGACGGTTTCGATCGTCGCCCGCGAGCCGGATGCCAGCCGTTCGCTGCTGTCGGCGGTCAACTCGGTCTATGTCCCGACGGATTTCAGCGGCTTCGTGCCGGTCTCGCAGGTCGCCAAGGTCGTGCCCGTCATGGAGCAGGGCATCGAATGGCGGCGCGACAGGCTGCCGACGATCACCGTGCGCGCCACGTTGCCTGACGATGTGCAGCCGAACGACGTGGTGATGAAGATGTATGCCGACATGAAGGACCTGCGCGACAGCCTGCCAGCCGGCTACAAGGTCGAGATCCAGGGCGGCGCCGAGGATGCAGCGGAAAGCCAGATGTCGATCGCCGCCAAGGCGCCGATCATGCTCGCCGTCATCATCGTGCTGCTGATGGTGCAGCTGCAGCATTTCGGCAAGGCGATGCTGGTGCTCGCCACCGGACCGCTTGGAATCATCGGTGCGGCGGCCGCATTGCTGATCAGCGGCGCGCCCTTCGGCTTCGTGGCGATCCTCGGCGTCATCGCGCTGCTCGGTATCATCATGCGCAATTCGATCATCCTGGTCGACCAGATCGACCAGGATATCAAGGCCGGCATGCACCGGCAGGAGGCGATCGTCGGTGCGGCCGTGCGCCGTTTCCGGCCGATCATGCTGACGGCGCTGACCGCCGTGCTGGCGCTGATCCCGATCTCGCGCGGTGTCTTCTGGGGTCCGCTCGCCTACGCGATGATGGGCGGCATCCTGGTTGCGACCGTGCTTACCATTCTGGTTCTGCCCGCCGGTTACGCCCTTTTCTTCGGCCGAGAGCCGAAGGCAAAGGACGAGCCAGGCCGGCATGCCGACGCCATCCAGGAAGAGGCGGATGACAGACATCCGCCGGCGTTGGCAGCTGAGTGAGGACGGCGCGGCGAAAGCCGCGCCGTTTTCCTTGCAGATCACAGCTTACTCATCAAGCAGCGTCGCTGCCTATAGCGCCGCGCAGTCTTTACTGCCTGCTCCGTCTTGGAGCTGCGCGCCGATTCCATTGCCCTCTCGAAAAAGCTAAGCTGCGAAAGCATGCCGGGAGACCAACCACGATCCCGGCCACCAACTGACGGGGCAAGGCACGATCATGGCCGATTACCATCTGGAAGCAAGCTGGAGCCCGATCGAAGGCAGCTTTGGGCGCCTGACCTTCACGCTGTTCAATCTTTCGGCCGAGCCACTGTCGACATTCTTGCTCGCCTATACATCAGAGACGCGGGTTGCCGACAAACATGTCTGCGACGGCGGCAGCCTCAAGCGGCGGGTCGCGCATTTCCATGAATTCGTGCCGCCCGAAGACCTGAGCGTGCCGCCCGGCGGGCGCTGGCGGTTCACCGTCGAGGGGCTGACCAGGGAGCCAAAACATAGGACGGCCGGTATCAAATCGGCCTATCTGACACTTGGCGACGGGCGCCACGTTCCTGTTGGTTTCGGCGATCTCATGCTCGAAGGCCGGAATGGCGGCGTAGCGCCGCCGCTTCTGCCGCCGGGCCGGGCCGAGGAACCTTACTCGCTGCTGCCCTGGCCGCTGGCGCTCGGGCTGAAGGCGGGAGAGCTGCCGGTTATCCTTTATCCGGCCGAGCGGATGCGGCCCGATGCGGTCAAGGCGCTCTCGCTGGTTCTCGCGCTCTACGAGCGGCTCTATCCGGCCGACAACGTGCCGTTTTCCCTCAGTGCCGTCGAAGGCGGGCGGGCCATTCGTTTCGTCACCGAATCGTCGATCGCCGCCTTTGCCTACGAATTGCGTTTTACGGCGCATGAGATCGTGCTTTCGAGCGCGGATGTCGCCGGGCGGCAATACGGGCTGATCAGCCTGGCGCAACTGCTGCACGGCGCCCGCGCCGATCCCGAGCGCTTCAAATTCCCCAATTTCGGCACGATCGCCGACCAGCCGCGTTATGACTGGCGCGGCTGCCATCTCGATGTGTCCAGGCAGTTCTATCCGGTGGCGGACGTCGTGCGGCTGATTGATATTCTCGCCTGGAACAAGCTCAATATCTTCCATTGGCATCTGACGGATGACGAAGCGTGGCGGCTGGAGATCAAGGCCTATCCCGCGCTGACGGAGATCGGCGCCCGGCGCGGGCCGGATGAAGTGCTCGTGCCGCAGCTCGGCGACGGGGCGCAAACGCGCTCCGGCCATTATACCCAGGAGGACGCCAGACGGATCGTTGCGCATGCAGCCTCGCTGCATATCGAGGTAGTGCCGGAAATCGATATTCCGGGCCACAGCATGGCGACGCTGTTCTCGCTGCCCGAACTCGTCGACGGGCAGGAGGCGCCGGACAGTTACCGCTCGGTGCAGGGTTATCCGAACAACGCTCTCAATCCGGCGGTGGAATTCACCTATGAATTTCTCGGCAAGGTGTTCGACGAAATGGTGGCGCTGTTTCCCGGCGAATATCTTCATATCGGCGGCGACGAGGTGGCGCATGGCTCCTGGCTGTCCTCGCCGCTCTGCAAGGCACTGATGGAGCGGGAGAAACTTGCCGGCACCGCCGAGCTGCAATCCTATTTCCTGAAACGTATCAAAGCCATGCTGTCGGAACGCGGCAGGAAACTTGCCGGCTGGAACGAGGTCTCGCATGGCGGCGGCGTCGACCGCGACGGCACACTGCTGATGGCCTGGGAAAAGCCCGCCGTCGGCATCGAGCTGGCACAGGAAGGCTACGACGTGGTGATGACGCCAGGGCAGGCCTATTATCTCGACATGGCGCAGGCTGAGGCCTGGCCCGAGCCCGGCGCCGCCTGGGCGGGCTACGCGCCGCCGGAACACACCTATGCTTACGAGGCCGAGGGCGAGTTGCCGGAGGCGCTGCAGGATAAGATGCGCGGCATCCAGGCCTGCATCTGGACCGAGAACTTCATCTCGCGCGCCTATTTCAACCGGCTGGTTTTTCCGCGTCTCCCGGCGGTCGCCGAGGCTGCCTGGACGCCTTCTGTGCGTAAGGACTGGGATCGCTTCGCCGCGATCGTGCGGATGTGGCCGGTGCTTTAAGGAATCGCAATTCCGGATGGAAAATCGCTTCGCACTTTTCGTGGAATTGCTTCAGGCCGTCTCGGCCTTCAGCCCCAAAAGCGCTGCGCCGATCAGGCCGGGTTCGATGCGGCATTCGCTGCGCACCACCAGTGGGCGATCGAACTTGCGCAGGATGCGGGCGCGCACGGCGTGGTCGAGTTCGGCAAGCAGCGGCTCGACATTGGAAAGCCCGCCGCCGACCGGTACGATGGTCGCGCCGGTGATGTTGATCGTCAGCGCCAAGGGCGAGGCGACGAGATCGACATAGACGTCGATCGTCCGTGTCGCCCTCTCCTCTCCACGGCGCCACTGAGCGATGATCTCCTCGCTGGCAAGGTCGAGATCGTGCAGCGTCTTGTGCAGTCGCTCCAGGCCGCGGGCGCCGCCGACAGTGTCGACGCAGCCCTTCTGGCCACAGCCGCAGGCATAGGCGGGAATGGCCACAGGCGGATTGCCGGCCGCGGATGCGATGATCGGCCCGTGGCCCCATTCGCCGGCAAAGCCGCCGGCCTCGTTGACGAGGCGCCCGTCGGCAACCAGGCCGCCACCGACGCCGGTGCCGAGGATGGCGCCGAAGACGATGCGGTGGCCGCGGCCGGCGCCGAGACCGGCTTCGGCAATAGCGAAACAGTCGGCATCGTTGGCGATCAGCACAGGCAGGCCGAGTTCGGCTTCGAGATCGGCCGCGAGCGTGCGGTCGTGGATACAGGGAATGTTGGCGCAGATCAGGCGCTGCGTATCGGGATCGACGACGCCGGCGATGGAGAGGGCGATGCCGTTCGGCTGTTCGCCGGTTTCGGCGATGATGTCGCGCAGGGTCTCGACGAAAGCGGCAAAATCATCCCTGGGTGTCGGGCGGCGGCCGAGGGGAACGATGTCTGTCTCGGAACGAGCGATGCCACCCTTGATGGCGGTGCCACCGATGTCGAATGAAATGATCATTGCCACTCTGCCGTTTCTCTGGTCTCCCAGCGTCTGCTTGCATTGTTGGCGGGGAATTTCAAGCGCTCATTCGGCGGGGTGTCGCCGGCTTTAGGGCGTGCCGTGTGCCATCCCCTCTGTTCTGCAGGACATCTCTCCCGCAGATCGAATAGGCGGGACGGTTCTCCGTCTTCCATTCCGTCATGGCAAGACGTTGGAGAAATCTGGTGATCCCCAGCCCATCGGCTCCGATCGCAACGGTAATTTCTAACCCCGCAAGTCATTCAATTGGCATATTGCATCGCCAGAATCCGGCCCTACACTTTCATAAACTGTCGGACCCACGACAATCGATACGAGAGAAAACAGTACCATCCGAAGACCACGTCCCAAAGGCCGCCGCCTCTCATCCATTTTGCGGCAGATGGCCGCCGACCACAGCCGCGAACGGATCTCGATCGGCGATCTATTCGACACGATGGGTGACAGGGCGATCAGCGCGTTGATGCTGATCTTCGCGCTTCCGAACGCCTTTCCTACTCCGCCGGGCACCTCGGCCGTGCTCGGGGCGCCATTGATCTTCCTGGCAGCGCAACTGACCTTCGGGCTGAAACCCTGGCTACCGAAGGTGATTGCCAACCGTTCGATGCGCCGGGAGGATTTCGAGACCATCGTCGGCCGCATCCACCGCTGGCTCGCCTGGGCCGAACGCATGCTGAAACCGCGGCTGGCGATCTTCGCCGAACCGCCGGCGGAATATCTGGCCGGGGCGGCATGCCTGCTGCTGTCGATCGTGCTGTTGCTGCCGGTCCCGCTCGGCAATATTCTGCCGGCGATCACGATCTCGGTCTTCGCTTTCGGCATATTGGGCCGTGACGGTCTTTTCGCGCTCATCGGCTTCGTGATGACGGCCGTGTCGCTCGTTATTGCCGGCGGGGTGATTTACGGTCTCGTGAAGGCGGCGATCTATCTCGTCCTGCGATGGCTTGCCTAAGCGGGGGTTTGCCCGAGTGAAGGCGGTTATTTGGCTGGGCTCCCTGCAACAGGCTCGACATTTGCCGGAATTTTGTTTTGATCTGGCGCGATACAGACTCAAACCATGTTCGGCGACGGCGCGCCGGCTCACTTTGCGCGGTAGGCATTAGATGGTAAAAAGATCCGAGACCCCTGCACGGCTCGACGATGCGGCGCGTGCCGGCTGGCTCTACTACGTCGCCGGGCGCACGCAGGACGAAATCGCCGCTGCGATGGGCATCTCGCGGCAATCGGCGCAGCGGCTGGTGTCGCTGGCGGTCGCCGAGCGCCTGATCAAGGTGCGGCTCGATCATCCGATCGCAGCCTGCCTGGAGCTCGGAAGTCAGCTGCGCCGTAAATTCGGGCTGAAACATGTGGAGGTGGTGCCGAGCGATCCCGCGTCGTCGTCGACGACGGTCGGTATCGCCGAGGCAGCGGCGGCCGAGATCGAGCGGTGGCTGAAACGGCCGGAGCCCATCGTACTCGCCATCGGTACCGGCCGCACCTTGAAGGCGGCGGTCGACCAGCTTCCGGCGATCGAATGTCCCAATCACCGCATAGTTTCGCTGACCGGCAATATCGCCCCGGACGGATCGGCGGCCTATTACAACGTCATCTTCAGCATGGCCGATGCGGTGAAGGCACGACACTATCCGATGCCGCTGCCGGTGCTCGTCACCTCGGCGGAGGAGCGCGAGTTGCTGCATGGCCAACAGCTGGTGCGCTCGACGCTTAATATGAGCGCCCAAGCCGATGTCACCTTCGTCGGCATCGGCGAGCTCGGCATCGATGGGCCGCTCTGCGTCGACGGTTTTCTCGAGAAGGACGAGATGATGGAGCTGATGCGCGGGGGCGCTGTCGGCGAAATCTGCGGTTGGATCTTCGATGTCGATGGCAGGTTGATCGACAACCCGATCAACGAGCGCGTCGCGTCCGCGCCGATCCCATCCCGCGATGCATCGATGGTCATTGGGCTGGCCAAGGGCAAGCGCAAGTTCAAGGCGATCAGGGCCGCCGTTGTCGGCCATCAAATCAATGCTCTGATCACCGACGAAGAGACTGCTGAGTTTTTGCTCAAGAACTGAGCAAAAAATATTATATTTAAATCAATGGGATGACTATTGCCTTCGGCACTGCAGCAACGATTGCCGATTGACATTCTTTGTTGTTTGTTGAGTAATTGCCCATGAGCGAAGCGAATGCTCACACCCCATCTTCTGGGAGGAAGATTATGACATTGAGAACTTTTCTGCTGGGCGCCTGCTCAGCACTGGCGTTTGCCGGCATGGCTTCGGCCGAAACGCTGACGATCGCGACCGTGAACAACGGCGACATGATCCGGATGCAGAAGCTGACGGATGACTTCAAGGCGAAGAATCCCGGCATCGACCTTGAATGGGTAACCCTCGAGGAAAACGTGCTGCGCCAGAAGGTCACGACCGACATCGCGACCAAGGGCGGCCAGTACGACGTTCTGACGATCGGCACCTATGAAGTTCCGATCTGGGCGAAACAGGACTGGTTGCTGCCGCTCGACAATCTCGGCGCCAATTACGACGTCGACG
>NZ_JBFUAY010000084.1:0-24539 GCF_056406015.1 Rhizobium sp. P1_E1
CCAGAGTGCCAGATCCTTGCCGCCGAGATGGGCTGCAGCACTCCAGGCCGCTTTCTTCTTTTTCTCGTCGCTGTCGACCCGGGCCATCACATAGACGCCCCAGCCCAGATAGACCATGTTTGGCGCGTGGTTCGGGCCGCTGGCAAGCTTTTCCCACTGGCCGGTCTTCGAATTATAGACATCGTCCGATCCCGGAAGGATGTCGAAGCCGATGGTGTCGCCAACGACCGAGCTGTCGCTGGTGCGCGCGCTTGCACCCACGTCTCCCCACCAGGAGACCATGGAACCGGTGCCGGCCAGAAATTGCTGGAAAGCTGTCGTGCCCGGATCGGCATTGAGCTGATCGCCCGCTTCCGATGGCAGGGCGTCGATGACGTCCTGAATCGCCCGGACCCATGCCGGGTTGTTGATGCGCGGCTTCATCGTGTCGGTGTCGAACAACCAGGCCTTGTCATCGGGATGCTTGGCATAGGCCGTGGCGCGGCTGCCGAGGAAGTAGAAGCCGAAACCGCCCCAAGCCTTGGGTGCGTCGAGATAGCCGACCGCTTCCATGCCGCCGATGGTCTTGCCCTTGAGGAATTTGGTGACCTCCTGAACCTTCTGCCAGGTCTTCGGAACGCCCCACTCGCCCTCGTGGCCTTCGTCCTTCCAGGCCTTCGCCAGGTCGGCATCGGCGAAGTAGTCGGTGCGGTAGTTGAAGTTGTGGCAATCGCCATCGACCGAGACGCGGTAGGTCTTGCCGTCCCAGGTGCCAACCGGCGCCTTGAGGTAGTCGACATAGTCGTCCATGTCGATCTGGGTCTTGACCCAGTCCGGCATCTCCGACGCCAGCCCCTTGCCGCAGACATCACCCTCGAACGGCGCGCCCATCTCGAGCAGGTCGAAATCGACCGTACCCGTTGCGATCGCCTGCTGCAGGCGTGGATTGTAGTCAGCCTGCGCAAGGTCGATCCAGGTGATCTTGGCGCCGGTATAATCCTCCCAAGGCTTGAGGAAGCCGCGGAACAGAACGTTATGCAGGTTCTGGTTATTCAGGCCCATGAAAGATAGTTCGACGCCGGCGAACTCGCCCTGTTTGACGCTCTTCTTCGTCGCTTCCAGGCACATTTCGCCAACTTTCTGCCAGTCGGCATCCGTCGGCGAGCCTTTGCCGACACCCGGCACCTGCAAGATCTGGCTGCGCAAGGATGCATCCTGCGCAAAGGCCGTTCCGAATGGACCGAGCATGGCGCTTCCGGCTGCGACCGCACCGAGGCTTGCACTGGTCTTCAGGATGGCGCGCCGGCTCAGGCCGATCGCCATCATTCTCTCGAAATCACTGACTTTCATATGGGTCTCCTCCCGTTGATAAACCGCCACGGTTGTGGCTGCCGGCGCTTCCTCCTCGAAGCGGCAGCAAGAACTCTCAGATAAGCCTCAGTCCGCTCTCTCCGTCAAACAGATGGACGAGGGCGGCGTTCGGCGTCATCGCGATCACATGGTCCGAGGGCTCCTCGACGCGGTCGCGAAAGACGCCGATGATCTTCTGTTGCCCAAGCTTTGCAAAGACCTGCGTTTCCGATCCGGTCGATTCAACGACCGTCACATGTGCGCTGACCGAGCCGCCAAGCGTGAAGTGCTCGGGCCGAATGCCGTAAAAGGCTGGCCGCCCGTCCGAGCCCGCAGGCGCGCGGTGGAGCGGCAGCCGAATACCCTCATCCGTCTCGAAGAACGGCTCGGCGGCAGAGCGGATGTGGCCCTTGATCAGGTTCATCGACGGCGAACCGATGAAACCGGCGACGAAGGTGTTGGCAGGCGTATCGTAAAGCGTCAGCGGCGAACCGATTTGCTCGACACGTCCGTCGCGCAGCACCACGATTCGGTCGGCCATGGTCATGGCCTCCACCTGATCATGCGTCACGTAGATCATCGTCGTTGCCAGCCGGCGCTGCAACTCCTTGATCTCGGCGCGCATCTGCACGCGCAGCTTGGCATCAAGGTTAGAGAGTGGCTCGTCAAACAGGAATACCTTGGGATCGCGCACGATCGCCCTTCCCATCGCCACGCGCTGACGCTGGCCTCCAGAAAGCTGGCGGGGATAGCGGGCAAGATACGGCACCAGATCAAGGATCTCGGCCGCCTTGCGCACCCGCCCCTCGATATCGGCCTTCGTCTCACCGCGCATCTTCAGCGCGAAGCCCATATTCTGCGCCACCGTCTTGTGCGGATAGAGCGCATAGCTCTGAAATACCATGGCGATATCGCGGTCCTTCGGCGGCAGGTCGTTGACCACCTTGCCGTCGATCCGGATGTCACCGAAGGTTATCGGTTCGAGGCCGGCGACCATGCGCAGCAGCGTCGATTTTCCGCAACCCGACGGCCCCACCAGAACGACGAACTCGCCGTCGGGGATTTCGACGGAAACGCCATGGATCACCGTCAGGCTTCCATAGGCCTTACCGACATTGACGATATTCATCGATGCCAAATATGATCCTCCTCCAACGGCGTCGCGCACTCCTCGCGACGTTTGATCGACCTTCCTGCAAAGCGGCGGCAGGTAGAGCGCTCAGCTGCACCCGCCGCCCCTATCCTGGGAGGACGTCATTCGCACCGATAACTTCACACATGGAATTACCGTTGTAAAGTAATCCATTGCAGAATTCTCAGATATTTCTCGTTTTCGTTCTCGCGACGACTTGACTAACCATAAGCATCATCGGATATGTGCGGTGCTTTTGTCCAAAAATATAAACGAAGCATTTGAGGCTGAACCCATTTCCAAACATTACGGAATTTGCATAATCTGTAAAGATTAGACCTTTGGACAGGGAGGCACAACATGCTGAGGGGAATCGATCCAGTCTTAAACGCCGAGCTGATGCATGCTTTGATGCTGATGGGGCACGGGGACCAACTGGTCTTGTGCGACGTCAACCACCCTGCCCAGACCATAGCCCGGCATACAACCTACGGCCATCTCATCGACGTTTCCGGCTGCGGCTTGGAGCGTGTCGCTGAAGCTATTCTGACGCTCTTCCCACTGGACACGTTCATCGATGCGCCGGTGAAAAGGATGCAAGTTGTTGGCGACGCCAGCGGGCAAATGCCGATTTTCGCGACGATACAAAAAGTCATCGATCGCGCTGAAGATCGCCCTGTTCGGATGGAGGCATTGGAGCRTTTCGCATTTTACGAAGCAGCGAAAAAATCCTTCGCGATCGTCAGAACCTCCGACCCAGGGCCCTATGGGTGCTTCATTTTCAGCAAAGGTGTCATCTAATCTTTGACTGCGAAATTGGTCCGAGACGCTTGCGTTTTCGGCGACCGGTACGGCTTCGGCTGCCTGCCTGCGTCGTCGCAGACCAGGACTGAATGAATTAGAGCCGTGAAGCGCTTCGTGGAGACGACGCCAGAGCGACCGGCCGTTGAGCGAGCGGCCGTTGAGCGAGCGGTCGCTTTGACGGCCTCACATGTGTTCAGGACTGATTTGGACGCAGAAACGCCGAAAGCTTTCACCGCAAAACGGCCCGCCCTGGTCTACCGCCGATCGTGAAGGCTCGGTCAAACAGCGCGGACCGTCTTGCTATTTCCAGCTCGTGTAATCGTCGGCGACGCAACCAAGAGGCGCGCGATCCTGACCAAACCGCTTCTTGAGCTGCCCGCATCCCCACTCGTTTAACGGCGCCGGCATAAGATTGTTGATGTCCATGCCAGGCGATTGGAATGGTGTCGTGGAGGTCGTGACGTACCAAAGCCAGAAGCCGACCACACCGACGAGGATCAGAAGCAACATACCGAAGAAAACCTGCAATCGCCTCCAGATCGATACCCCCGCCTGCTTGGGGTCTTCGATCAAAACCGGCACACTCCGATCGCTTTCTTGCTGATGCGCGAAAGGTGCAAGAGCCGCGTTGCGCTCATCATCGGTAAGCTTCACGCGCTGCAGACGATCGTCCAGAAGCACTGGCAGGGCAGTATTGCCGTGCCTGACAGCCAGTCCGATCGCTTTGCCATTGGCTTCCCCGACGATCAGAGGCTCTTCTCCATTCTTCATGCGCGTGTAAGCCGATCGCCCCGTTTTGTCGTTGGCAATCTTGTCATTGTAGGTGATGGAAAGGACGCCGCGTCTGCGGTCGAATGCGGTGACCTCGACCGGAACGGGGGTCAGCATGGCAGGCCGAAGCAATTGGCCCTTGACCCACCAGATGCGGATAGCGAGAAAAATCATCCCCAGGCCCATGCCGCCAAACAGTAGCGCGAACACGGTGAGCGTGATGATCCGGTTCCAGAGCATGTCCAGACCCAAGCTCATCGTCGCAAGTTCCGGATGATCGGCTGATATCACAAGACCGGTTTCGTAGTCGCCAGTATGGAAATCGACGAACATGACCTCGACTTCGGTGTCGTAGTCTCGTCCGCCGTAGCTGTAGACAAGGCGTGCCTCGCAATCGGTAAAGACTGCCTTGCGTGTCGTGCATCGCCCGTTTTGCACGTCGCCATTTTCCAGCGTCAAAGGGTTCTGGCTGATCTGGAAATCGCGGATTACGCCTGGTGCTTCCGAGACGAATAGAAAGACAGCCAGTGCCAGGATGATGGGCGTTGACCAGAAGTAAGCATTCGGGGTGGAGATGACGTTGCGCGCCAACGAGAGCGGGCGACTAGGAAGAACAAGCGAAGACAATGGCGTAGGTCCCCTCATGTGGCAGCGCAGTGCGCTGGGAAAGCTTCAGACAGTGACCGATAACGAACGAGCGGAGTTGACGTCATTCCGGCTGCTTGCACAATCCCATTGTGCGAAACTCATCTACAGCCTGAGACAGGCGATCGGCAATCCCTTTCAGCACGCGTGGGTAGCATTGGCATGGTGATCTCTTCGGCAAGGGCCGGTGGTCTTGTTCCGCGTCGAGCAAAACCGCTGCGCACTTTTACCGGAATTGCCCTACAGCCGATTGGCGCGCAACAAAGTGTCCCGCGACAGATATCCCGCAAGCGTGCCATCGGCGGCTCGGACATGCAGGCCCGGCATCTCACCGGAGAGGATGAGCGCCAAGGCGTCGTGAACCGTGGCGTCAGCGGCGATCTCGGCATCGCCGTTGGACGGTTCCGGCGTGGTCATGATCGTCGATACGGCAATCAAGCTCAGCCTTTTTATGGCTCGGTCAGGGCCGAGGAAACTCTCGACGAATTCATTGACGGGACGCGCAAGGATCTCCTGCGGGCTATCATATTGAAGGAGGYGGCCATCCCGCATGATCGCGATACGATCGCCCATCTTGATTGCCTCATCGAGGTCATGCGTGACGATGACGACGGTCTTCTTCACCTTCCTGAGAATATCGCGGAATTCGTCCTGAAGCCGGACGCGGGTGATCGGATCAATCGCGCCGAACGGTTCGTCCATCAGCATGATCGCCGGATCGGCGGCGAGAGCGCGGGCGAAACCGACGCGCTGACGCTGCCCGCCCGACAATTCGTGCGGAAGACGCTGCCGCATGATGGCCGGATCAAGACCGACGAGATCCAGGAGTTCGTCGACCCGGCGATCGCTGCGCGCCTTTTCCCAGCCGAGAAGCCGCGGGACGGTCGCAACATTGCGTGCGATCGACATATGCGGAAACAGACCAACCTGCTGGATGACATAACCGATGCTGCGGCGCAGCTCCTTCTGATCGACCCGGGCGATATCCCTGCCGTCGACCAGCACACGTCCCGTCGTGGGGGTCTCCAACTGATTGATCATGCGCATGGTCGTGGTCTTGCCGCAGCCCGAAGGACCGATCAGGGCAACCGTCGTACCGGTCTCGATCAGGAGATCGAGATTGTCGACCGCATGCTGGCCGCTTCCGTCGTAATTCTTCGTAACATGATCGAGATGAATCATCCTGATATCCGCTTTCGGCCGCTTAGCGCCGTTGAGTGAAGACGCGCTCCAGGGCGCCGAACGCCAATTCCGCAAAGATTGCGAGCAGGGCTATCGGGACCGCTCCGACGAGAAGGCGCGGCATGTTCATGATCGCAATGCCGGCATTGATGAAATCGCCAAGTCCRCCGCCGCCGATAAAGGAGGCGAGTGCCGCCCCGCCGATCACCTGGACGGCACTCGTCCTGACGCCTGACAGAATCGCGGGAACGGCCAGAGGAAGTTCGATCTCCCACAGCATCTGCCCGGCGCTCATCCCCATTCCATCGGCCGCATCGATCACCGAGGCGTCGATCTCGCGAATGCCGATGATCGTGTTCAACAGCAGCGGCGGCACGGCAAGGACGATGAGGGCGATCACCGACGGCAACAATCCGATGCCGAGGAAAGGCATCGTCGCCGACAGGATCGCAAGGCTCGGTATGGAGCGCAAGGCGCCGGCGATATTGACCACTGCAAAGGCGGCGCGGGGTGCCCGTGCGACGGCAAATCCGAGCGGCACGGCAATGACAAAAGCGATGCCGAGCGACAGGACGCACATCAGAAGATGGCGATTGAAAGCGTTGAAGAAGGTGCCGGAGTTGTCGAAGATCCAGCTGAATGCATCGATCACGATCATGCCGCTTTACCTCCACTGCGGCGGCGCAGCAGCTTTTCGAACGACGCAAAACAGTAGTCGGCAAAGAGCGCCAGAAATGACGTCAGCAGCCCGCCTGCGATGATCTTTTCAGGAAACCGCTGGTCGATGCCTTCGAAAATGATGACGCCGAGCCCGCCGGCATTGATATAGGCGGCAACGGTCGCGATGCCGATCACTGTTACCACGGCAATGCGGATGCCGCCGACAATATAGGGCATCGCCAGCGGCAGCTCGACTTCCCAGATCCGCCGCGCCGTGCCGTAGCCCATGCCGTCGGCAGCTTCGAGTATGTCACGCGGAATAGCCTGAAATCCCATGCCGATATTGCGGATCAGGATCATCAGCGAATAGGCGGCAAGACCTGTTATAGCGGGCGCCGCCCCGATACCCATGATGGGAATGAGAAGCGCAAACAGCGCCAGGCTGGGCACGGCGAACAGGATACCGGTGAAGATGACGATGGCCGCAAAACTTCGCGGTCGCCTTGCCGCCCATATCCCGACGATCAGCGAGATCACCAGGGCAATGCCGACCGATGAAAAAACGAGATACAGGTGCTCCAACAGCGCTTCGAATAGCCGGTCGAGATGTTTAGGGACCCATTTCATCGCCGAGACCTCCGCGTCCGGGCGCTCATTCGCCTGTCTACCATGGGATCCCCAATCTGCGATCGGCGTCGTCGGCTCTCTGCGGCAGAATATCGTAGGCGGACGGAGTGACCGCCGAAAATCGCCTGAGGCCGAGCCGTTCCAAAACCGCCGCTCCCTCAGGCGTTTCATGCAATGCCACGAGGCTTTGCTTTAACGCTGTGGTGATGTCCACAGGCAATGTCTGCGCGGCAACCAATAGCGGCGCGGGAAGCGGCTCGGTCGTCGCCAGAATACGAAGACCATCGATCGCGTCGGGTTCGTGCATCGACAACAATTGGAAGGCGTAAGCGTCGATCGCGCCCGCATCGATCCTGCCATCCTTGAGGGCGGCGACGATGCCTGAAGGGTTGAGCAGCGGTCCGACCGTCATGCTCTGCTTCATTTTCCCGGCAAACTGGCCGGCAAGGAAGGAGCGCGCCGCGTGGTAGCCCGATTGAGAATCGCGCACGGTCCAGCCCCAGCGTGCCGCAGCGAGATCGGCCACCGCGTTGACTGGCCCGGTGGAGGCGATGAGAATGTGGCTGGCATAGAGCGGCTGGTCCAAAGACCATGCCTCGCTCGAGACGGGTGCGGCAAGCATCGTCGGTCGCGCAGCCTCGCGCATGCGCGAAAACGGATAGCCGCACATGAAGACCGCGCCCATGTCCGGCCTCGCCCATAATTCCGACAGGGGGGCTGGTGCTGCATGAGCGATGATCTCGAGTTCTATGCTGGACTGCGAGCTGACCAGCGCAAACAGCGCGTCCCACAGGCCGCGAATGCGCGGGCTGAGATTATACATTCTCGAACAGGCGATCGGCTTGGACATCACCATGGCGACTATGCGAACCGAAGCCGCTGGCCGATGTTCATCTCTTTTGCCTTGTCGACCATGGCGGCGCCGAGCGCCACGTCGGTCGTGCTGAGGCCGCGATGCCAAAACAGGATCGTCTCCTCATCACTTTCGCGGCCGGGCTTCATGCCGCAGACGATCTGGCCGATTTCGGCATGCAAGTTCTCGGCCGTCACCTTGCCCTCGTCGACGTGACGGCGAAGCGCCCCGAAAGGTTTGCCGGGGCCGCATTGTCCCCAATCGTCGACGACGACCTTGTCCATGATATCGGTGAGATCGAATTCAAGCGCGCTCATCGTGCCATAGGGCACGACGAAGGCCCCCTTCTTCACCCATTCGGTCTTGAACAGCGGCGCTGGTTCCGGCAGGCGGCTGGCCTCGACCATGATGTCGGCGCCCTTGAGGCAATCCTGCCAATTGTCGGTGACAACGATCTTCTTGCCGAGATCCGCCTCAAGACGCTTTGCGAAGGCATCGCGACTTTCCGGCCGGCGCGAATGCACGCGGATTTCCTCGAAGTCGAAGAGATGGTCGAGAAGCCGGACATTCCAGTAAGAGGTTCCGCGCGCACCGATATGACCGAGAATCTTGCTGTCCTTGCGGGCGAGATATTTTGCGCCAAGAGCGGTGACGGCCCCGGTGCGCATGTCGGTGATAGCAGTTGCGTCGATGATGGCCTTCGGCACGCCGGTGTTCGGGTCGAACAGGTTGAGGACCGCAAGCTCCGAGGGCAGATCGACCTTATAGTTGTCGACGAAGTCACCGACAACTTTGACGCCGGCATAGTTCAGCGCTTTGACATAGCCGCGAAGCACGTTGAAATGGCCTTTGTCGGAGCTCTCTGGCACAAGATGGACGCGCGGCTCGATGACGGTTTCGCCCCTGCCCTGCGCATCCAGCGCCTTCGACACTGCATCGAGAACCTCGTCATTCGTCAACGCCAGCGCCTTGGCATCAAGGGCATTGAGATAATCGATCCAGATTTCCTGCATTTCCCGCTTCTCCACATTCCTGTCCGGCTGCTGAGCGGACGGACTTTCGAACAGACACCGTGAAAGGATCGCCACGCCAGGTCGCGGCCGGATCGATATCCGGCCGCGGGGCATGACAATCATTTCGGCAGCAGGCCGTTTTCCTTGAGGAAATCGACCGCCACGTCCTTGGCTTCCTCGTGGTCGGTCTCGACCTTGGCATTGAGGACCCGCATTTTCTCGTTGTCGAGATGGGTGCCGACCGCTTCCAGCAGTTCGGCAACTTTCGGATTGGCCTTCAGCACGTCCTGGCGGATAACGGGGGCCACGTAGTAGGGCGGAAACAGACCCTTGTCGTCTGCCAGCGGCACGAGGTTCTTCGAGCCGATCTGCCAGTCGGTCGCTGCACCGTTGGYGACGTCGATGTCCTTTTGGTCCAGTGCATCATAACGAAGACCAAGCTTGGCAAACTGCTTGAACTCCTTGAACTCGGCATCGTAGACGCGCTTCAGGCCGGGCAGGCCATCGGCGCGGTCGGGAAATTCAGCACCGCCGCCGAAGACCAGGGTCTTGGAAACCTTGGCGAGATCCGACAGGCTCTTCAGATTGCTGGCCTGCGCCGTTTCCTGCCGGACAACGATGACGTAGCCGTTGTTGATGCCGCTCGGCTTCAGCCATGTGAGGTTGAACTGCTTGGCGTAGAAATCCTTGACCTCAGTGTAGACCTTGTCGGCATCGGTCGACATCTCACCCTTGACGACAGAAGCGAGCGCTGTGCCAGTATATTCCGGATAGAGATCGATCTCGCCGGCCACCAATGCCTGGTGAGCAATCAGCGTGCCGCCGAGATTGATCTTGCGCTCGACGGTGATGCCGGCATTTTCCAAAACGGCGGCGTACATTTCGGCGAGGATAAACTGCTCGGTGAAATTCTTGCTGCCGACCTTGATGGTCTCTGCGGATGCAGGCTGGAACATGGCGGCTGCCATGATGCCGGCTGCAAAGATGCCTTTTGTCCAATTTTTCATAACCATTCCCTCTTGTTGACTTTTCAATGAACGAACCGACGGCATTCCCCAGAATGACCGCCGGCATGACCGGTCAGTGCCCTGCCCTTCTTGCCGGGGCAGTGGCGAACCGGGCTTATTGCGGGCCGAGCCCGATCAATGCGGCAATCGTCGCAAAATCCGGCCCTTGTGCGCGATCCTCTTCGAGCGCCGGGACTTGGGTGCGGACGAAAGCATAGGCTTCCGCCGATCCCTTGCCCAATTCGCCTGAGACCCCTCGCAGCTCGACGGCCTGTACCGAGGCGATCAGTTCGATGGCAGTGAGATAGCGCAGGCGCTCGACGATCGCCTGCGTCTTTGCCAAAACGCTCGGAGCCATCGACGCCTGGTCTTCGACGCCATCGGCAACAGGAATGGGCGAAAGCGAAACCGGCATGGCCAGATGGCGGATTTCGGCCTCCATGGCCGAGACGGTCTTTTGYACGGTCGCAAAGCCGGTGCGGCTCTGGCCCATCGCGGTCAGGAAGCGCGKGAGGTCGGACATGGCAGGCGACATGATCTTCATGATCCGATAGGCGGTGCCTGCCGCGCAATGCGCCATGGCCTGCCCCAGCCTTTCCCAGGCGAGCACAAACGCGGTCATGTCAAAATTGCCGTGTGAAAGAATGACRCCCTCGGATACGATCACGACAGGATTGTCGCCGGAACTGACGAGCTCAATCTCGGTCGCCTGCCTTGCCTCGTCGATCGCATGCCTCAACGCACCCCAGACCTGCGGCGTGCAACGGTAGCTCAAAGGATCCTGGAGACGTCTTGCTGCATCGGCGGCAAGCAAGGAGCTGCCCGAAAGCAGCTCCATCAGTTGAGCGGCGACACGGCGTTGCCCGAAGGCGGGTCTTGCAGCCAGAGCGCGATCGTCGAAGACGCTGACATTGGCCCGGAACGCTTCGAAATTAACGGCAATCGCCTTCAGGGACCAATCGAAGAGCCGCTCGATCTCCTCAAGCGCCAGACAGGCGAGGCCGATGGAGAGGCTGTTGGCCACAACAAGCGCATGCCCGTCCTTCGGCGCCAATTCGAGGGGCTTCAGGCCGGCCCTTTCAAGAGCGATGGCGGCCGGCAGCACTTCGCCGCCAAGCTCGATCTCGCCGAAGCCGAGAAGGCCGCGGCTCATATGGGCAAGCGGAGCCAAATCCGCCGCACCAATCGAGCCCAATGATGGGACGACGGGATGGACACTTGCATTGATGGCGGCGATCAGACCGTGGAATACTTTCAGCGAAACGCCGGAACCGCCAGCCGCCATGCCGGCAGCCCTGACGGCCATCATCGCCCGCACGGATTCCTGTGCGAGCGGTTGTCCGACGCCGACGGCGCGGGCTTGCGGCACACGCATCTGGAACGCCACGAGGTCTTCCGTTGCAAGTCGCGTGTCGACACCGGCTCCCAGTCCCGTCGTCAGGCCATAGACCGGCAGATCGTTTGCCGTATAGCGATCGACGACGGCACGCGCCGCGACAATCCGGGCTTCGACCTCGGCGGATATCTCAATCCGCGCATGACGACGGGCAACCGCTGCGATGTCCTCGATCGTCGGCGGAGCCGCGCTGAAGATGATCGATGGAGAATGGGTGGCGCTCACTGTTTCTCTCCGAGAATGGCGACGGGCTTAGAGGGACCCTTGCTGGACCGTGCTTCCAGCCGATATTGCGCGCCGGGATAGTATAAAAGCGCGCAGGTCACGACGGCCTCGCCCGACCAGGTCCGTCGAAAGACGCGCAGGCAAGGGTGATCATTCTTCAGGCCGAGATATTTGCGTATGGCCCTATCCGGTTTGACGGCCTGGACGATATGTTCGAACGCCGTTATCGGTGCGACCTGCGTCAGATATTCGTGCGGCGTCATGCTGTAGAAGTCGGCAGACAGATAATCGGGCGCCACCAGCGGATTGACATAGCGCTCCTCGACCTGAATGGGCTGGTCGTTTTCCATGTGCACGATCAGCGAATGCATCACCTCAGCGCCGAGGATCAGTTGGAGCGCGTCGGCAACGTTAGCATCCGCCTTCATCAGCCCGGCCTTGACGACCACCGCCTTATGCGTGTGACCCCGTTCCAGTATTTCGTCGGCTATGTTGCGGATTTGAAGCAGATCGACGTCGAGGTGCTTTGGCGACACGAACGTTCCGATCCCGGCGGATCGCTTGAGAACGCCCTCGAACATCAGCTCCCGCAGGGCCCGGTTCGCCGTCATGCGGCTGACGCCGAATGCCGCCACCAGTTCGCTTTCGGAGGATACCCGGTCTCCCGGCTGCAGCTTGCCCTCGGCGATGTCGGCCAGGATCTGCTCCTTGATCCTGATATAATGGCGCGCTTCGCCGGCGGCCGGTTTGACTGCTTTCGTCATGACAGCCTCGCCACGCCATTGTCGAGGATGATAGCGCTCCGCGAAGCAACGAGCCCCCTGAAGTGAATCTCGGCGCCGTTGCGCCATATCTGCAGGGTGATCGTTTCTCCGGGAAAGATCGGTGCGCTGAAACGCGCCGCGATTGCGCTCAAGCCAGTCGCCATGCCTGGATCGATGGCAGCGACGATGGCGTAGCCCGCATGGCCGAAGCTGCACAGCCCATGCAGGATCGGCCGGTCAAAGCCGCTTTTGCCGGCTGCCTGCGGATCGACATGCAGCGGATTAAGATCGCCGTTCAGGCGATAGATGAGAGCGGCGTTACCAGGGATGTCGACATTGAATTCGAAGTCCGGCTCTCCGTCCGGGACTTTGGGCAAGGGTTCAGGCGCAAATCCCGCCGAACCGCATCCACCGTCGCCGCGGCACGCGTTCGTCTGGACGATCGTCGCGATGGGCTCGTCACCGTCCGCGGTTGCGATCAGGCGCTCGAAGCTGACGAACATTCCTTTTTCAACACCGCGATCGACTACCGAGAGGACGCGTGAGCGAGAGGTCAGCGGCACATCAAGCGGGACCGGCCGGTGGATCGTCAGGCGATGTTCGGAATGCACGAGACGCGCCCAGTCGACGCCTGTCTGTCGCATCCATGGGCCTGGATGCGCTACGATATTGGCAAGGGTCGGCGCGGTCACGAGATCGCGTTCATAGACGTAGTTCAATGCCTTTTCGTCGAGCGCGTTGGTGCCGTAGCCAACCGACAGGGCGTAAAGGATGGCATCTCTTGCGGTGACCACATGTGTTGCTTGCGGCACCGGGAAGTCGAGGATGGATTGGGCCGGCAGCGTCACGATGCGGCGCCCCCAGATGTCGCGGGTTTGCGAACGCCTCCGGACAGGCGGATGCCGCCGTCAACGGACAGCAATTCACCGGTGACGAAGTCGGCACCCTGAACAAGCCAGACAATGGCGCCGGCAACGTCTTCCGGTGTCGCGACACGGCCGAGCGGCGCGGCGTCCGAAAATCGCTTGGCAGTGGCTCCATAGGCGTCCGGCCCGAGCGTGTCGCGCATCCAGCGCGTATCGATGATGCCAGGACAAACGGCATTGACGCGGATATCGGGACCGCAGGTGCGCGCCAGGGCCAAGGTCAGCGCATTCAGCGCGCCCTTGGAGGCCGTATAGGCAAGCGAGCTGCCGCCGCCAGTAAAGGCAACATTGGATGAGACATTGACGATCGCACCGCCGCCGCTGTCACGCATCGCAGGCACTGCCGCCCGGCACATCTGATAGGCGCCGATGACATTGACACCGAAAACGTTCTGAAAATCTTCGGCCGACAATGTCTCCAGATCGAAAGGATCGGATTTGACCGTCATTGCGGCATTGTTCACCAAGGCGTCGAGCCGCCCCCATCGATCGACGGCAATCGCGACCATTCGGCGGCAAGCCGCGTCATCGGCAACGTCGGCCTGGACGATCTCCACCTCCGCGCCCAGGCTGCGGCAGATATCGCCAGTCTCATCGGCCTCTTTCTTGCTGCGGCTGTAGTTGACGACCACCCTGGCACCGCCCGCGGCGAATTGTTTGACGCATGCAGCCCCGACGCCCGTTGCCGAGCCTGTGACGATGATGGCGGCTCCATCGATTTTCATGGGGCAAAGTCCTTCATGGCGTGGGGCGAAAACAGACGCGCATCCATCTGCTTCAGCCGATCTGACACCGCGACGCTCTTCGGCAGGCGATCGAGAACATGGGCGGCAAGATCGATGCCGGGGGCAAACTCCGTCAGCGTCAGGCATCCGTCAATTACCCGAAAGACAGCCCGTTCGGTGACGACGAGCTGTGATTGCCCTTCCGGCGCAAAGGCGGGGCTCGAACTGATCTGGTCGACATCATCGACGATCTTGCAGAAGCGGCCGTCCTGGATGATGTCGAGCGTGCCGTCGGCAACGGCAATTTCAGCGCCACCGGCCGAAAACGCGCCGAGATAGACAACGTGCTTGGCCGTCTGCGAAATATTGGTGAAGCCGCCGACCCCGACGATGGAATTGTTGAAGCGGCTGACATTGACCGCACCGTGCCGATCCACCTCGGCCATGCCGAGGAAGGCGATATCGAGGCCGCCGCCGTCGTAAAAATCAAACTGCGATGCCTGTGGGATGATGGCGGTCGGATTGACGGCGGCGCCAAAGGACAGCTCCTCGGCCGGCACGCCGCCGATGACGCCGGATTCGATCGTCATCGTATAATCGTCGAATCCCTCTTCGCTGGCGATGCGGCCGATCCCGGCGGCAATGCCGATGCCGAGGTTGATGGTTGGGCGATTGAGCGGCGCCAGCTCCCGGAAGGCACGTCGCTGAATAATTTTATCGACCGACAGTGGCGCCGGCTGCAGGCGGCTCATCGCCATCCGGACGCGCCCGGTATAGGCGATATTGTCCGTCTCGGCGAAACTGACGCCGTGCTGGGCCGGATCATCGCAGACGACGACATAATCGACCAGCACCGCCGGGATGCGAACATCGCCCGGCGGCAGGGAGCCGCGTTCGGCAATCCGCTTGACCTGGACGATGACGATGCCACCGGAGTTTCGGCCCGCCTGCGCCATGGCGAGCACGTCGAGCGGGAACGCCTCGTCCTCGAGGGTGATGTTGCCGTCTTCGTCGGCCGTCGTTCCGCGCAACAGCACGCAGTCGAGCGGCATCGACGGATAAAGCAGCCATTCCTTGCCGCGCAACGACACACGCTCGACAAGCGCACGCGGCGCCGTCGCATTCATGCGGCCGCCGCCATGAAGCGGATCCATGAAGGAGCCGAGCCCGATATGGGTGACCACTCCAGGCTGACCGGCGGCAATCGCCCGATAGAGCTGCGCGATGACGCCCTGCGGCCAGCAATGCGCTTCGATCTTCTCCTCGATCGCCAGCCTGCCAAGGCGCGGCGTTCCGCGCCATCCCCCGGCGATCACGCAGGCGACGAGGCCTTCATAGCCAAAGTGCCCCATGCCGCGCGTCTGACGATCGCCCGTGCTGGCAGCAAACAGAAGTGTCAGGTTGCGGGGTTTTCCAGAGGCGAGGAAACGCTCCTCGACGGCCGCCGTGATGGCTTCGGGATGACAGCATCCTCCAAAACCCGAAGCAGCGACAGTCATCCCATCTTCGAGGAGATCCGCAGCTTGCTGTGAAGAGATGACCCGCATGACGATCTTTGCTTCCCCGGCCTGTATATACAGGCTAGCCGCCGATCGTTTGTAAGGCAACTGGAATCTTTGCCAGTATTTTAGGCACACCACCTTCGATCAGACGATATTCAGCAGTCCGATCAGGCAAAGCCCAAGAGCCGCCAGCGCCAATAGCGACAGCGCCGCCGCCGCGAGGACACGACCGCCGGTATGGGCGACGGATCTGACATCGACGGAGAGACCCAAAGYGGCCATGGCGGTGACGGTGAAGGCGGCGGAGACAGCCGACACCCCGGGCAGCAGCGGCGCCGGGATCGCGTCGAGAGAACGAAGTGTCGCCATGGCTGCAAAACCGAGGATGAACCAGGGGAGAACATGGCGGAGATTGACTGCAGAGCCGCCAGCACGGCGGCCATGAACTGCACCGAGCAGAAGGATGACCGGTCCGAGCATCATCACGCGGATCAGTTTGACGAGCGTGCCCACCTGGGCGCTGACGGCTCCGGCAGAGGCCGTGGCCGCCAATACCTGCGGGACGGCATAGGCTGTCAGGCCTGCGAAAACGCCATATTGTACGGCGCTCAGACCCAAGAGCAGATGAAGAAGCGGCAGCGTCAGCACTGCCCCGATGCCGAGCAGCGCGGTAAAGGCTATCGAGGCCGCGATATCATCCGGTTTGGCGCCGATCACGGGCGCTGCGGCGGCAATCGCAGAATTGCCGCAGATCGAGTTGCCGCAAGCAACCAAGGTCGCCAGGCTGGCCGACAGTCCGAAGAGCCGTCCGATCAGAAAGCTGCCGGCCAAAGACAGAGCAACCAGAACGGCAATTCCGCCGACAAGCGGGAGCCCAGCCTGCCGAATGGCAGCCGTGCTGAGCGAGGCGCCAAGCAACACGACGGCAATTTCGAGAAGCGTCTTGGCGGCGAACTGGATGCCGGGAATGAAAGTCTGCGGCAGACAGACCGAGGAGCGCACGGCAATGCCGATCAGAATGGCAAGCACGAGGCTCTCGATCCAATGCGAGCCGAAAATCATCAACTGCAGCCGCTCAACAAGATGCGCAGCGAGCGTGACCGCCGCACAAAGAACGAGTCCCGGCAGGACAGCAGGAAACGACGGGGAACGGGAGGCGGAAACGAGCATCGGCAAGACCTTGCGCAAGGACTGCACTGTCCCACACTCAATTATCGACTTCCATTGAATAGTTTATTATGATTCATTCGGTAAAATCGAACGATTGATCATGACATTTGAACAGCTTTCCATTTTCGTCGCGGTTGCGGAACGCGAGCATCTGACCAATGCTGCCTCCGCGATCGGGCTGACGCCATCGGCCGTCAGTTCGGCGATCCGCAATCTCGAGGCCTCCTATGGCGTCGAGCTTTTCCACCGCGTCGGACGCCGCATAGAGCTGACATATGAAGGACGGGTGTTTCTAGGGGAGGCAAGAGCGACGCTGGCGCGCGCCAAGGCCGCGGCGCTTGTCTTGTCCGATCTCGGCGGCTTGCAAAAGGGTGAACTGGTCGTTTTTGCAAGCCAGACGATCGCAAGCTACTGGCTGCCGGCGATGCTGATGCGTTTCAAGATCCGCTACCCGGGCATTGACCTGAAGCTGATGATTGGCAACACGACCACGGCGGCAAAAGCGGTTCTCGATGGATTGGCCGAAGTCGGCTTCGTCGAAGGCAGCGTTGACGAGCCGGCGCTGAATATTCAGCCGCTTGCCGAGGACGAACTGCTTGTCGTCGTAGGTCCGCGTCATCCCTGGGCGCGTGGCAAGGCAATTGCACCGACGGACCTGGTTTCAGGCACGAAATGGGTCATGCGGGAAAGAGGGTCCGGAACCCGGTCGGCTTTCGAGGCGGCGATTTCCAATCTCGGCATAGCCCCCGGAAATCTGGCTGTCGCGCTTGAACTGCCGTCGAACGAGGCGGTCATATCGGCAGCAAGAGAAGGCCTCTGCGCGACGGTCGTCTCAGGTGCCGTGGCGGCGCCGCTCTTGACGCAAGGTCTTCTGGTGAAGGTGCGCTTTCATCTGCCGTCCCGGCAATTTGCAATCCTGCGGCATAAGCAAAGGCACTCCAGCCGTGCCTCATTGGCGCTGGAAACGATTTGCCGCGAGGATAAAGCTGCCGAAGTCAAAAATGGGGAGGACTGGGCGCTCTAGAGCCTTTCCGGGTTAGATTGAAGCATTCTGCCGGAGCAGGTTTTCGTCAGGGCAAAGGCGATTGGCGACGGGCATACCTCTTGGTACGTCCGAGCCGATCGCCTTTGCCCTGGCGGAAAGATGCCCGGCCCTTCGGGTTGGCTGAAACGGGCCGGCTGATCGACCGGCCGGCTTGGCCGTAGAGCTGGGCTACGACGCGCGCCGGCCGGTCGACCATCCGACTCCGTTTGAGCCAACAGAATGCTTCAATCTAACCCGGAAAGGCTCTAGGTGTGGATCCTCAAGAGGTTGTCTCGGTTGAGGCCGAGGCGACTGATGGGTGTTTTTGATTTCAGGCTGCCGTGCGGACGAGCCCGCGAAGGCCCCGGCGAAGGTTCCTGCTCGGGAGATGGTGGTGGCTGCGAGCCCAATCGATGCTTCCCGTATGGAACGAAAACCACGTGCGGCGGTTATATGACCGCCTTCCTCCTCAACAACCGAGCGTGGCGGTCCTGATGTAGCGCGATCGAAAGTGATTCACATGATCAAAGTCCTTGCATGCTCCATCGCCGTTGCGACGGCCGCAATGGCAACGGCAGGCGCCGCCCACGCCGACGAATCCGCCTTCTTGAAAACACTGGCGGGAAGTTGGAGCGGTAACGGGACCGTGAAAGTGCGGACAAATGCACCCACCATTAAAGTCACTTGCCGTTTCAAATCGGATGCGAATGCAAGCTCCCTCGCACTCAATGGGCGTTGTACCAGCCTTGTCGTTTTTTCCCGCGTCATCAGCGCGAACCTCAAGGCCACTGGTGACACCTACACTGGCTCCTACGTGGGCGCGGGCACCGGCACCGCGGGTCTTGGCGGAAAGCGCGCTGGTAATGCCATAAGTCTCGCGATCAGATGGGCGAAAGAAGTCAACGGCGATCGGCGTGCGCAGATGACGATCGAAAAAACCGGAGCATCGGGCATGCGCCTCACAACCATCGATACCGACCCTGCTACCGGTCGATCGGTTGTTACGAGCCGCATTGAGCTTCGTCGGAGCTGACGTCTTTTTGCGTTCAAAAAGCCACGAGTGTGCTAAAGGGTTGATAGAGAAGCGTCGAAGCTATAGTTTCGCCTTCGCAAATCGTCGAACGATACAAGGAAATATTTATCTCATGCCGACAGGTACCGTTAAATTCTTCAATGACGACAAGGGCTTCGGCTTCATCACCCCTGAGGGTGGCGGGCAGGACGTTTTTGTTCACGTGTCTGCGCTGCAAAGCGGCGGGTCGCTCCGCGAAGGCGACAAGGTCAGCTTCGAAGTTGGCCAGGATCGCAAGACCGGAAAATCGAAGGCTGAGAACGTCTCGACTCTCTGATCGAAAATCGATGGCCCAACCTGCATTGAGCGGGTTGGGCTCATCGTCACGAGCCGCAATTCCACGCATTCACTTTAGAGAATGCGAGGGGCTAATTACGCCCCTGATAGGACGCTCTCCGCGGCCTTCTCGGCAATCATTATCACCGGCGAGTTGGTGTTTCCCGACACGATCGTCGGCATGATCGATGCATCGACCACCCGCAGTTTCGCCAGCCCATGCACCCGCAATTGCGGATCGACAACCGCCATCACGTCGTTGCCCATCTTGCAGGTGCCGACCGGATGGAAGATCGTTGTGGCGATATCGCCGACGCGACGGATCAGTTCCTCGTCACTCTGGTATTCCAGGCCCGGCAGCATTTCCTGCGGCCGGTACTTGCGAATGGCGCCGGCCTCCATGAGCCGGCGGGCGTGCCGAACCGATTTCGTCGCAAGCAACCGGTCGCCGACGGTCGAAAGATAATTCGGGCGGATTTCCGGCGCCACGGAAAGGTCCGGGCCGCCAACATGCACGGTCCCCCGGCTTTCCGGCCGCAGATTGCAGAYGGAGACGGTGACGGCGGGATATTTGTGCAGCGGCTCGCCGAGCCGGTCGGTGCTCAAGGGCTGTACGTGATATTCGAGATCGGCGGTCGCAACAGCGGGGTCGCTCTTGGCAAAGATACCGAGCTGGCTCGGCGCCATCGACAGTGGCCCTGACCGGCGCAGCATATATTCAAGCCCCATGCCCGCCCGGGTGAACAGGTTGTGATAGAGCTGGTTCAGCGTCTTTGCGCCCTCGATGCGGAAGACCGTACGGATTTGCAGATGGTCCTGCAGGTTTTCGCCGACACCCGGAAGTTCATGGACGACGTCGAGTCCGGCAGCCGACAGCACATCCGGGCGACCGACCCCGGAAAGCTCCAGGATTTTCGGTGAATTGATCGCACCGGCAGACAGAATGACCTCGCGACCGGCGCGAGCCAGATGATTCTGCCCGTTCAGCCGGAATCGCACGCCGGTCACCATTCTGCCGTCGAATTCCAGCCGCTCGGTTTCGGCGCTGGTCAGCACATATAGATTGGGCCGCTTCATTGCCCGGCGCAAAAAGGCCTTGGTCGTATTCCAGCGCAGGCCGCCGCGCTGGTTGACCTCGAAATAGCCTGAGCCCTCATTGTCGCCATCGTTGAAATCGTCGGTCTTCGGGATACCGAGTTCTTCTGCGGCATCACGAAAGGCATCGAGGATCGGCCAGGAAAGCCGCTGCTTTTCCACCCGCCATTCGCCGCCTGCCCCGTGCATAGGCGACTTGCCGCGATAGTTGTCCTCGGATTTCAGGAAATAGGGCAGCACGTCGTCCCAGCCCCAGCCGGAATTGCCCGCCTGCCGCCAACCGTCGTAATCGGCCGCCTGGCCGCGCATGTAGATCATGCCGTTGATCGACGAGCAGCCGCCCAGCAGTTTTCCGCGCGGATAGGGCAATGACCGGCCGTTCAGTCCGGCCTCCGCCGCCGTCTTCATCATCCAATCGGTGCGTGGATTGCCCATGCAGTAGAGATAGCCGATCGGCACATGCACCCAATGATACCGGTCGCTGCCGCCGGCTTCGAGCAACAGGACGCGGGTTTTCGGATCGGCCGACAGCCGGTTGGCCAGAACGCATCCCGCCGATCCTGCGCCGACGATGATGAAATCGTAGCTTCCCGCATCAATGGCCGCATAATTCATACGCATGTTCATGCCGCCGCCCCCGCTGCCGCCGGCGGAACCGCTGTCAGACGCCGCCAGAGCGGTGCCATCGCTTCGGCGATATCCTGATAGAGAGCGTAACGCCGCGCATAGTGTGCCTCGAGCGAGACATCCGGACGATAATACCGCTCTGCCCGAACCATGGCCGCAGCACCAGCGCCGAAGTCCGCGAAAATGCCGACGCCGGTTCCGGCCGCAATAGCCGCTCCCAGCGCACCGGTTTCACGCGAGCGGGCAACGCTGACCGGAACGCCGAGCACATCGGCGAAGATCTGCGGCCAGATCAGGCTGCGCGAGCCGCCGCCGGACAGCACGGCTTCGTTGAAGACCGCGCCCGCCTTTCGGATCGTCTCGATGTGCTGGCGATGACCGAAGGCGACACCTTCGAGAAGCGCGCGAACGAGATGTCCCTTGGTGTGCCAACCGGCAAGACCGTAGAAGCCGGCGCGCGCGTGGCCGTCCTGCTGGGCGCCATAGAGATATGGATGGTAGATCGGATCGTCTGTCGTGGGCTCGATCGCCCCGGCCAGCGCGCAGCAGGCATCAAAGGGCGAAACGCCTTCAGCATGCTCGCCTTCGAAGAACTCCCGCACCAGCCATTCGAGATTGGCAGCCGAGGTGGCGCTGTTCTCCATCGCCATGTAGCGGCTGCGATCGAAGGTCGAGGACATGAAGACTGGCTCGTCGAGGTCGGGGATGTCGATGATGACCTGGTTGATGCTCCAGGTGCCGGCAATGATCGAGGCGCTGCCGGTGCGCGCAACGCCGGAGCCGAGCGCCGAGGCGACGACGTCGAACAGTCCGCCGACCACAGGTGTACCAGCGGCGAGCCCGGTTTGCCCCGCCACCTCTTCCGTCACCGTCCCGGCAATGTCGGCGCTTTCGATGAGCGGCGGCAAGAGGTCCATGCAATCGTCCAGTCCATAGGCCTCCATCAGCGCCTTGTCGTAGCGGCGCGCGGCAAGATCCAGCAGACCGGCCCCCGACATGTCGGACACTTCGCTGACACGCAGGCCGGTCAGGCGGTTGACGACAAAATCCTTGGAGAAGAACACCGTACCGATGCGGTTAAACAAATCCGGCCGGTGACGCTTCAGCCAGGCAAGCAATGTCGGCGTCTGGGATGGCCACGGACGCTGGCGGGCAATCGGATAGGTCCGGTCACCAACGCCGGCATCTCGCCATTCATCGACCAACCCGGCCGCCCGCGTGTCGAGCGACTGGATGCCGATGAGCGGAGCGCCGTCGCGATCAAGCGCATAAAGACCGTTGCCATGCCCGGCGCAACCGATCGCGGCGATTTCCTCCGGCTGGATCTCTGCCTTTTCGATGCAGGCGCGGATGACCTGCCGTGCATTTGTCCAGAGTTCGTCCAACCCTCGCTCGACATGCCCCGGGCTCGGCATGCGGCTGTGTCCTTCTTCGGACGCAGCCGCGATCTCGTTGCCGTGCCGGTCGAAAATCACCGCCTTGATAACGGTGTTTCCGGCGTCGAGCCCCAAAAGATACTCTCCCATGCAGAACCCTCCCGAGATTCGAAATCGCTGCTCAGCCCTGCTGATAGAGCGCAAAGGCCTGTTCGCTGCTCGCGTCCTCGTGCACGATCGCCATCAGCCCGCGCACCACGGCACTCGGATTGGCGTGCTGATAGATGTTGCGGCCATAGACCATGCCCATTGCACCCTGCCGCATCAAGGCCGCGGATTTGTCGAAGACGGCACCAAGATCCTCCTTGCCGCCGCCGCGCACGAGAACCGGGCAACGGGCTGCTTCCACCACTCTGTGGAAATCCTCGGCATTGGTGGTTGGGTCCGCCTTGACGATATCCGCACCTATCTCGCGGGCGAGCCGCGTCAACGTAACGATCTTGTCGGCATCGCCGTCGACCATGTAGCCGCCCTTTTCCGTCACCGGCTGCATCACCAACGGCTCGATCATCAGCGGCATGCCATACTTGTCGCAATCGGCCCGGACGCGGGAAATATTCTCAACGCACTGGCGGAACAGGTCCGGCTCGTCCGGCAGCATGAACAGGTTGACGACGACGCAGGCTGCATCCATCTCGATCGCGCCGATCAATGGTTCGGCCTCGTTCTGCAGCACCGCCCACATGTCGCGGTGGCGGACCCGGTTATAGGGATTGCCCATGTCGATGCGCATGACTAGCGCCGGCTTGTCCTTGCCGGGCACATGCTGCAGCAGGTCGGCCTGGCCGTAATTCATCTGGATCGCGTCCGGCCCTGCAGAAACCAGCGCCTTGACGACGGCCTGAATGTCCTCCAGCCCGTTGAGGAAGGATGGTTCGTTGCAGACGCCGTGATCGATCGCCACATCGAGGCAGCGGCCGCCGCCGAACAGCCGGTTCATCCGGACTTTGCTGTTGTGTCGCATTCTGTGCTCCTTGGTTCGTTCCTTGCGGAAAGCATGTCTTCGTCGACGCCGTGGCGTTGGTTGAGAAGGGTGAGAAAACGGTCGCGCTCACGGGCGCGATGCGCGAGCGTCCAGCGCTTTTCCTGCGCCAGCAGGTCGAGTGCGGCATCCATCATGTCGAGCGTAAGCTCGCCGGAAACGGCAAGCGTCGTGCGCCGCAAAAGCAGGTCGTCGAGATGTTCCACCGCTTCCTCGCGGATCAGGAACTGCAATTCGCGTATCGAGTAGCCGGCGTGCGGCAGCGCCGCATCGGGGCCTGCCGCGGTGAAGCCGGCAATTGCCTCGGCATCCGTGCCGTATCGGGCAAACAGCTCAGCCATGCGCCCTCCGGAAAGGCCTTTGTTGGCTGCCATCTGCGTTAGCCAGGCGAACGCGTTGGCCGGAAATGCCCGCCCGCCGCCGATCGGCCGATCGGTTGTCGCAACGCGGCGGCGCCTGCCGAGCCTTGCCAAAGCCATGTCGGCCGCCAGTTCCCCGAAGGACCGGAATGTCGTCCACTTGCCGCCGATCATGCAGAATACCGGCGGACCACCCTTGGAAGGCTCCAGCACGGTGCAGAAGTGATCGCGCGGGATGCGGCCGGTAAAACTGTCGGTGCTGGCCGGCAGCGGCCGCACGCCGGAAAACTGGAAAACGATTTGTTCGGGCCGGATGGGAATGCCCGGCAGCACGAAGGCGAGCGACTGCAGGATATAATCCCGCTCGTCCGCCTCGCAGCGCACCGTTTCCGGATCATCGACGCGGATATCGGTGGAACCGACGAGAACCTTGCCGAGATAAGGAAACAGGATGCAGATCCGCCCGTCCTCGTTCTCGTAGTAGATCATGTGATCCGCGAGCGCATCGCGCAGGTCCGCATTGTCGATGATGAGATGCGAGCCCTTGGTGCCGCCCATCAGCGGTGACGGCCGCGCTTCCGGCGAAAACAGGGTCTGATTGGCAAGGTCGATCCAGCCGCCGGTGGCGTTGATGATCAGCGCCGGTTCGACGCTAACGGACGCGCCGCCGATCTGGTCTTCGACACGATATTGGCCATCCTCTGTCCGCTGCAATTCGGCATAGTTCAGCGCCATCGCCCCGAACTTTGCTAAAAGACCATCCTGCAGAAGCTCGATGCCTAGCCGCTCCGGATGGCTGACCCAGGCGTCGAAATAGGTGGCGGAACTCTTGATGTCGGGATTGAGCGCCGGCCATTTGGCAAGCGTCGTGCGCCGGCCGCGAAACTGGTGGCGCGGCATCAGTGCCCGCTTGCGCGTCAGGAAATCATAGATGCTC
>NZ_JBFUAY010000085.1:0-24415 GCF_056406015.1 Rhizobium sp. P1_E1
GGGCGTGCCGACGCTCATCCAGGGGGCGTTTCGCATCGGCAACGATACCCACTTCGCACAGATCACCTACATGCAGACGGTGATCCTGTTTGCGTCACTGATCGCCATGGGGGTGCTGACCTATGTGATCAACTACACCAGGATCGGCCGCGAATGCCGCGCCACCCAGCAGAATATCCGGATCTCCGCGATACTCGGGGTCAATACCGACCGGATCATTTCGACGGTCTTCGTCATGGGTGCGGCCACTGCCGCCGTCGGCGGCACGCTCGTCACCTTCAACTACGGCTCTTTCAACTTCTTCATCGGCTTCGTCATGGGTATCAAGGCTTTTACGGCCGCGGTGCTCGGCGGGATCGGCTCGCTGCCCGGCGCCGTGCTCGGCGGCATCGTCCTCGGCCTGACCGAGGCGCTGTTCGCCGGCTATGTCAGCACCGACTACAAGGACGTCTTCGCTTTCGCATTGCTCATCACCCTCCTGTTTTTCCGACCCTATGGCCTGCTTGGCCGGCCGGAAATCCAGAAAGTCTGAGGAGGAGCAAGAACGATGGAATCCAACCGCCTTCGCGCACTCCTCAAGCAAGCGCTCCTCACTTTTACAGTCTCCCTTATCCTGTTCGGCCCGATCTCGGGGCTGGTTCTCGCCGGATTTTCGTTCACGAACGAACTGATGCGCGCGGTACTCCTAGCGGCCGTCGTCACGGCAGGACGTCTAGCGCTCTCGCTGTTCCAGATCAGCAGCCTCGGCCGAAAACTCACCCGGCGCATGGCCGGCAACGGCGCCGGTGTGACCGTCATGACCGGCAAGGAAAGGTCGCCGCTGCTGGTCCTTTCCCTGTTGTTTGTCGCCGGGTTGAGCTTGCCGTTTTTTGCCGACAAATACCTCCTGGGTATCGCGATTCTTGCCCTGATATACTGCCTTCTCGGCCTGGGGCTTAACATCGTCGTCGGGCTTGCTGGCCTGCTCGACCTCGGCTACGTCGCCTTCTACGCCGTGGGCGCCTATCTCCTGGCGCTCGGATCGCAATATCTCGGGATCGGCTTCTGGGGCGCTCTGGTGCTCGCCCCATTCCTGGCCGGCCTCTTCGGCATGATCCTCGCCTTTCCCGTTCTGAAGATGCATGGCGACTATCTTGCCATCGTGACGCTCGGATTCGGCGAGATCATTCGTCTGGTGTTGAACAACTGGCTGGAATTCACCGGCGGGCCGAACGGCGCCCCGGTTCCGGCACCCACCTTCCTCGGCCTCGAATTCACCCGTTCCCATTCATGAATATCTGGGCATCGCCTACAGCGCGGACTACCGGTTCTGGTTTCTCTATTTCGTGCTGTTTCTTGTCGTCTGCTTCGTCATCTACGCCGTGGAGCGACTGCGCGTCATCCCTCTCGGCCGCATGTGGGAAGCGCTGCGGGAAGACGAGATCGCCTGCCGTTCGCTCGGCGTCAATCACGTCTTCACAAAGCTCACGGCCTTCATGCTCGGCGCCTCCACGGGCGGCCTCGCCGGCGTCTTCTTCGCCGCACAACAGGGCTTTGTGAACCCGACATCCTTCACGTTCTTCGAATCCGCGCTCATCCTGGCGATCGTCGTCCTTGGCGGCCTCGGATCGACGGCGGGCGTCATCTCGGCCGCACTCGTTCTCACCATTCTTCCGGAGCTTCTGCGTGAGTTCGCCGAATACCGCGTTCTGGTCTTCGGTATCCTGATGGTGGTGATGATGTTCTGGAAACCGCGCGGCCTGGTCCGCATCAAGCGCCCGGCATTCTTTCCGAGCTCGATGAAAGAAGGCATCGGCAGCGAACTGTCCTTTGAGGGCAAGGCGGAGGCTGGACGATGAGCCCCATCCTCGAAGTACAGAATGTCACCATGCGTTTCGGCGGCATCGTCGCCAACCGGGACGTCAGCTTTTCTGTCGAACGCGGCACGGTGACCGCCCTGATCGGTCCCAACGGCGCCGGCAAGACGACGATGTTCAACTGCATCACCGGATTCTATCGCTCCAGCGAAGGCCGCATCATGCTGAACGGACGCGATGGTCCGACGGATATCGGCCAGTTGGTGACCAAACCGATGACCGGCGGCTCACACCTTGTGACGCGCGCCGGGATTGCCAGGACGTTCCAGAACATCCGCCTGTTCAAGGAAATGTCGGTCATCGAGAACCTTCTGATCGCCCAACATCTCGCCACCCGCAACAACATCCTCAGTGGCGTTTTCCGGACCCGGGCGTTCCGCAAGGCCGAGGCAGAGGCTGTCGACCGCGCCTATCACTGGCTTGGGCAAATGAAGCTTGCCGACGACGCCAACCGCCTGGCCGGCGAACTGCCTTACGGCCGGCAGCGCCGCGTCGAGATCGCCCGCGCCATGTGCACGGGCCCGAGCCTCATATGCCTCGACGAACCGGCTGCCGGCCTCAACCCTTCCGAAACGCTGGATCTGGCCGAGGTCATCCAACGGCTTTGTGCCGATCACAAGCAGACGGTTCTCGTCATCGAGCACGACATGGGTCTCGTCATGCGCATTTCGAACCACATCGTCGTGCTCGATCATGGCGAGGTGATCTCCGACGGCACGCCGCAGCATGTCGCCAACGATCCGGCCGTCGTCGCCGCTTATCTCGGTGTGAGCGAAGAAGAGGTACCAGCATGAGCCAGTCGTCCGACACGCAGGTACCGCTTCTCGAATTCGCCGGCGTTCATGCCCATTACGGCCCGGTGGAAGCGCTGAAGGCGGTGAACGTCCATATCTCAGCCGGTGAGATCGTCAGCCTGATCGGCGCAAACGGCGCCGGCAAGACCACGCTGCTTTCTTCTATCTTCGGGGCGCCGCGCGCCTCATCGGGCAAGATCCTGCATCGTGGCGAAGACATCTCGCAGATGCCGACCAGCAGGATTTCCAGGCGCGGCATAGCACTCGTCCCGGAAGGTCGGCAGATTTACCAGGAGATGTCGGTCGAAGAGAATATGATGATGGGCACGACGCCGATCGGCATGGCCCACTTCGAAGAAGACCGGAACACCATGTTCGAGCTCTTCCCGCGCCTGAAGGAGCGCCGAAATCAGACCGCCGGCACCATGTCGGGCGGCGAACAGCAGATGCTCGCCATCGCCCGCGCCATGATGGCGCGGCCGGAACTGATCCTGTTCGACGAACCGTCGCTCGGCTTGGCGCCGCTGATCGTCAAGCGCGTTTTCGAAGTTTTGCGGGAGATTGCTGCGATGGGCAAAACGATATTTCTCGTCGAGCAAAACGCCAACCATGCACTGAAGCTTTCGCAGCGGGCCTATGTCATGGTCAACGGCCGCATTCATCTCTCCGGCGACAGCGCCGCCCTGCTCGATAACCAAGACGTCCGCAAGGCCTATCTCGGACTGCACTGAACAAGGGGCTTCCAGCCGGCATAGTCAATTTGCCGATGGCCAGCGTCGACTTCCACCTGCCGCTCGGCGGCCGCAAGGGATCGTTCCTTCGATCGGCGCGAACAGGGCCGAGCGGTGCAGCAAACCGGCGTAACGCACCATGCATAAGGACGGGGTCAGACCGGATGCCGTCCGGAGGATTTACCCCGAAGAACGGTCATCTGCTCTTGCTGCACTTCATTTTCATCGTTCAAAACGGCTTGCCAAAGCCTGTTGCCGAGCCGAAGCGACACCCGTTTCGTCCCCTCGTGTTCGGCAGTACCGATTTCCACGGAGCTGACGACGGAGCCATGGCGCATGTGGCGGCGAAGATCGGCCAGCGACAATCCGAACCGTCTCGCGAGCTCCGATGATTCCAGGATAAAATCGCCATTTGAATCGCGCTCGATCAGCACCGACTTTTTCTCCAGCTACGTTCCACGCTCACCGCTCAGGCCACCGCCCGAATCGCATTGTCCCCCTTTGGCAGCAATCGCGCCACTGCGCTCAGGAGATCCGTCTGCGATATCAGGCCAAGGATCCGGTAGTCGTCGTCGACAATGATGACGGCATGCGTGCGACCGTCCGTCAGAACAGGCAACAGCGACAGAGCAGAATCCGAAGGTCTGGCCACCGCCGGCCTCGAGATCGCGTGCGCGATGGTCTCGGTGCTCATGGACAATTCCCGCAAGCCGACGGCGCCGACGAGGCGGCCCTCCGGATCCTTCACCGGCAAGGTGCGGATATTGTGCTTCAAAAGAAGATGCCGTGCAGCATCCGGTTCCGAGGCTTCGCCAATGGCGATCACGTCACGCGACATGATATCGGCACAGCTGATCTTGCCGTTTGAGCGGATGGCCGATTGCAACTCGACCTGCTGCAACAGCCGGCCGAGGTCTGCCCGATCGATATCAAAGGTTTCGTCGAGCGCTTCGAGGGCCGCATCGACATCCTCTTCGCGGAAACCCACCCGCACGGCAGACGGCAGGTCCACTGTCTGATGGGTGTTCTCCGCGGGTTTCGGAACGACGTGCGGATAATTCCGCTTGGAAAGCTTGTGGAACAACAGGCCAAGGCCGACGAGGATGCAGGAGTTCAAAGCGACGGGCACGAAGGGAAAAAGAAATCCCCAGCCGGCAACGACAGGACCGCCGAGCACGGCGGTCAGTGCGGCGGCTCCTCCCGGCGGATGCAGGCACCGCGTGAAGGACATCGCGCCGATGGCAAGCGAAACGCCGACGCCGGTCGCGATGATCGGATCGCGAATGAAATAGGCGGCAATAATCCCCATCAGAGCGGAAATCGTATTGCCGCCGATGATCGACCAAGGCTGCGCAAGCGGACTTGCCGGCACCGCGAAAAGAAGCACCGCGGACGCCCCCATCGGCGCGACGATCAGGGGAAGATGCGGCCCCTGGCCGAACAGATAGCCGCTGATGACGCCGGTGAGACCAATGGCCAGCAAAGCGCCGAGACATCCAATCAATCGCTCTCGTAAGGTCGCACCGGCCAGAATAGGTGAAAACAAACGGAAGCGGCGGAAGCGGCTCGGTCTCACCTTCGGGGAAACGGGATACTGCATGACAAGACCAATTTTAAGCGAGGATTATCTGGCGGCGAAGGAGGAAGACGTTCAGGTTAGTTTGTTGCCAGCCTGATATCTCTGCCCCTTGTCGCGCTGAGGACTTCGTGGAATGCGTTGAACGCGCTTGGGCGATCATTCCTGCGGTAGACGAGCAGCGTCTCGACAGGCCCGAGCTGATGGGTCTGGAGAGGCGTCGGCCAGTGCATGAGATCAAGGACGGATCGCGGCATGACGCCGGCCGTATTGCCCGTCGCAACGCTCGCCAAGATCGCGTGGTAGGAGCCGAGTTCGCTCGTCGGCAGGGTGCTCGATTTGCGCGCCCAGTTTTCGGCGATCCGGCGATAGGTGCAGCCGGGTTCCAAAGCGGCGAGTGATCCGACACGCAGGTCTGCGGCTGACTTGATGGAGGGATGCCCGGACGGCAACACGATCAACAGATCCTCGACGAAGACCGGCTCCATTTCGAGCGCCTTGAGTTCAGCATCGAAGCTCGAGTCTTCCTCGCGCATCGTCTTCGGTGGGCGGGCAATCAGCGCGCAATCCAGTGCATCAGAGAGAACGTCGCGGATCAGATCGCGGGACGCCCCCATCGTCAGATGAAGCGACACCTCCGGCCACATCTGATTGAATTGCGTCAGCGCCGCCGGCAGCCTGCTTGCCGCCGTGCTCTCCATGGTGCCGACCCGCAATGTCCCGGATGGGGCCAGAGGCCGCACCGCCTGGCGCGCTTCGAGCGCAAGCGCCATAAGCCGGTTGGCATAGGCGAGAAACGTCCCGCCCTCGCGCGTCAACGTCATCTTCTTGCCGTCACGGCTGAAGAGCGAAACGCCGAGGTCCTCCTCCAATTGCTGGACGCGCGTCGTCACATTCGACGGCGCCCGCCCTACGGCCTTGGCAGCCTTGGTAACGCTGCGGTCGCTGGCAACGGCGAGGAATATCTCGATCGATGAAAGGTCCAATGAAAGGATCTCGTTTGCAGAATTAAGACGATAGATAATTCTCTATATAAAAATCATTGCTCCAGCTCAAGCCAGTTTCGGATCGGACGAAAAACATGAGCCCAAGCAGACGAGCGATTGCCGAAAAAAGGGTCGCGACGCCGAGGAAATAGCCATGCAAGCCGCGACGTTGCCTCTGTCGGACGACGTTTTGAGGGTTTGAGGCTGGCATGAGGTTTGCATGCTTAGGGCTATCTGCGGATCGATCGGCGACGACCCTATGTTGCAACTTGTCTTGACCTGTCTTCTTCTGAGCGTCGCTTCAGGCTTGAGCATGCGGCGTTTTCTTCTGCCGTATTTCCCAGGCGGCGATCTCGCCGAGAAATCTGCCCCTGTGACAATCGTCGCAAGCGCCGTCTTTCTGGCGGCAATCGCTTTCACCGTCTCCGATCAAGATCTCTGGGCAAAATCCGTCATCCTGATGCTCGGCCTTTCGCTGGCAGCCATGTTCGACGATGCGAGACCCAGGCTGACGATCGCTCTCTCCGCCATCAGTCTGGCAGCCTACCTCGGGCTGCGTTCGATCGGCTGAGCATCCAACCATCACGCAAACAGATCAGTGGCGATTGAACACCGCAACTTATCGCCGGTGTCGAAGCCCAATCGAGGCGACTACATCCACCGACGAAATCATTCGTCAACAGAGCCACATCTCACAACCTGAAACATCTCCCGACGGGGGAAGAGGAAGAGTTCGCGCAATACGAGAAAATGATCTCTATTGAAGAATATTCTTCCGCTGCTATTCTGTATTATAGAACATTCGCCGCGGCACGCTGGGATCGCAGCAAGCAGAAATCGGACCTCTCGCGATCGGTGTCTCTCGACTCCAGGAAATCGAGACCATCGATCCCAGGAGCTGATCGTGACCGATGCCGAAAGCCGGTTTCGTAACGACAACGGCTCCCGTGCCGCACGGATGTTCGAGTTGCGCTGACGATGAGGAGGCGAGTGGCGATCATGGACAACGACCCGGCAGGAAAAATCTGGTCGGAATGGTATGCTTGGCATCCTGTCTTGCCGATCGATGACTCCGTGTTCTGGCTCGAGACCGTATACCGCCGGGAAAGCCCGGAAGGTCTCTGGCAATATCGTTCGTTCCGGCCCGAATTTGAACGCCGGCAGGCTCTGATCGACATACCGGTCTGTCCCGGCGCTTAGAGCAATTCCAGGAAAAGTGCGAAGCGGTTTTCCGTCCGGAATTGCGTAAAAACAAAAGGATAGAGCGGTTCTGCGCTTCCGTTAAAAGCTGAACCGCTCTAGAATCCGACAACGATCGCCAGGTAGGCCTGCGTCAACCGAGTGCCTGACTGACGAGTGCATAGGTTCTCGGCTCGTGCGCCGCCTGATGTCCCGGAACCGGAAGCCAAGGGCCGCCGAGCGACATGGTCGTCACGATGTCGTAAACGGGAAGACCGCAGCGAGAGAGGAAATCGGAAAAGGTCCCGCCCTGCTCGCGTGTGTCGAGGCGCAGGAACGCTCCTGCATGCTCGGCGGCATGTGGGCGGACGACGGCGATCGCGTCTGCGTCACTGCCCGCCACAATAGGACCGATGACATGGCCACGCCCGAACCGCCGGCAAAGCGAAAAAGCCTCGATCCTGCCGGCACGGGTTAACACGATGCCTTTGGAATTTGCCATCAACCGGGCCAGGAGCAGCTTGCGATCGGTGCCGAAGGCCACGCAGTCCAATTCGGCGATCGCTTCCAGATCGCCGGCCTCCACTGCCCGTATCACAGCACCGGACGGCAGCTCCACATCCGGCGGCGATATCGCTTCGCCCTGGCATTGAAAGACGAGTGCCTCGCGAACAAAGTTCAGGGAACGATAGAGACGTCGCGCCGCGCGCGTCGCATTCAGCCCGAGGTTGCGCCCGGCGACCTGCTCCAGCGCGTGGCCCATGAGCCATTGCCCGGCGCCATTGGTTTGAAGACGCGGCGAGGTGATGACCATACCGATCGTTGCAAATTGGGCATCGTAGGGAAACCACATCGCAGAGCCCAGGATGCGGCCGATTTCATCGATCGCCACGATGCCCTGGCCGAATTCCCGCAAGAACTGCCAGTCTTCGCCACGATGCGGCCAGGCGACGGTCATCGACAGCGCATGCAACTTGTCGAGGGCGACGCTGTCGATCCCGGCAATGTGCGTCTCGAAACTGTCGACGAACCTGGATTCGGATGTCAGTTCGCTCACTCCCACCCCCTGCCGCATTTTTCTGGCCAAGCCTGCGCCCGGAAACTTCTCTGACCAGACTAGAACAGATCGTTCGATACAATTCACTGGTTGGGCCGGCGCAAACACAACAATCGACCAAATCCGCTGCGCTTTCGGCAAATAAAGCCTGGACCGTCCTCTAAAGTCATTGACTAGGCCCGACCGGCCGCAGTCGCCGTTCACCGTGAGCCTGGAATGTCGCCTCCCGTCAGCCCAGTTGCAAGCACCCTCAAAGATCCCCGCACTGTGAGGAATCCCATGCAGGCAATTGAAATTCTCGAAAGGCTCGTTGGCTTCCCCTCCGTCGTCGGCACGCCGAATGGCGAGATCGTCGCGTGGATCCGGCACTATCTGCAGAGCCACGGCGCTGTCGTCACCGAGCTTCCCGGCCCGGAAGGCGATCGGTCGAACCTCTTCGCCACGATCGGCCCGAAGGAAACGCCGGGCTATATCCTCTCAGGCCATATGGACGTGGTCCCCGCCGCCGAAGGCGGCTGGACCAGCGATCCGTTCCGCCTGCGCGCCGAAGCGGACCGCCTCTACGGACGCGGCGCCACCGACATGAAGGGCTTCCTGGCCGTCGTTCTCGCCGCCGTCCCGGCGCTTGCGGCCATGCCACTTCGCCAGCCCGTCCACCTTGCCTTTTCCTATGATGAGGAGGCCGGCTGCCGCGGCGTGCCGCACATGATTGCCTGCCTGCCGGAGCTCTGTGCAGCCCCGCTTGGTGCAATCATCGGCGAGCCGAGCGGCATGCGGGCGATCCGCGCCCACAAGGGCAAAGCCGCCGCCCGGCTGACGGTCAGGGGCCGGTCCGGCCATTCCTCGCGCCCGGACCAGGGACTGAACGCAATCCATGCCATCACGGATGTTCTGGCCTGCGCTCGCGCCGAAGCCGAACAGCTCACCTCCGGCCCGTTCGAGCATGTCTTCGAACCGCCCTACTCCTCCCTTCAGGTCGGCACGCTGAAGGGCGGCCAGGCAGTCAACATCATTCCCGACAGTTGCGAGGCCGAGTTCGAAGCGCGGGCTATTTCCGGCGTCGATCCAGTCACGCTGCTGGCGCCGCTCCGAGTGGCGGCCGAGGCGCTGTCGCAGTTCGGCTTTCAGGTGGAATGGCGCGAACTCAGCGCCTATCCGGCACTTTCGCTTGCCGCCGATGCGCCGCTTGCGACACTGCTTGGCGAGCTGACCGGCATCGAGCCGCTCGCCGCCGTCAGCTACGGCACGGAGGCCGGCCTTTTCCAGCGCGCCGGCATCGACGCGATCATCTGCGGCCCTGGCGACATCGGCCGCGCCCACAAGCCGGACGAATTCATCCTCACCGGCGAACTGCTCGCCTGCCAGGCGATGGTCGAGGCGCTTGGCCGCCGCTGTGCCTGATGACATCCGATCAAGGAGCCGACGCAATGACCTTTCTCTTCAATTCCGACGCGAAGCGCGGCGCCATCTTCGCCGAAGCCTTCGCGCGCGAATTGCCCGACATTGCCTTCTCCATGGATCCCAAGTCGGTCGAAGCGGACGCCGTGCGCTACCTGATCACCTGGACGGTGCCGGATGATCTCGCGCGCTATCGCAATCTCGAAATCCTCTTTTCGATCGGCGCCGGCATCGACCAGTTCCGCATCGATGCCGTGCCAGCATCGGTCAAGGTCGTGCGCATGGTCGAGGACGGCATCATCAGAATGATGCAGGAATATGTGACGCTGGCCGTGCTTGCGCTCCATCGCGACCTGCCGACCTATCTCGACAAGCAGCGGCGCCGGACCTGGCAGACGATCGCGCCGGTGCAAGCCTCTGAACGCCGCATCGGCGTGCTCGGCCTCGGCATGCTTGGAAGCGCGGTGCTCGAGCGTCTGCAGCCCTTCGGTTTTCCGCTTTGCGGCTGGAGCCGCAGCCCGCGCGAGATCGACGGCATCCGATGCCTCAGCCGCCGCGACGGCCTCGATACCCTGCTTGCAACCACCGACATTCTCATCTGCCTGCTGCCGCTGACGGATGAGACGCGCGGCTTCCTGAATGCCGAGCTCTTCGCCAGATTGCCGGCCGGCGCTGCGCTCGTCCATGTCGGTCGCGGCGCTCAGCTCGATCATCAGGCGCTCGTCGACGCGCTCGACACCGGACATCTCTCCGGCGCCGTCGTCGACGTCACCGATCCGGAACCGCTGCCTGAGGACCACGCCTTCTGGAACCATCCGAAGATCCTGCTGACGCCGCACATTGCAAGCGTCACCCAAGCTGAAACCGCCGCGGCGGCCGTGATCGGCAACATCAAGCGGCACCAGGCAGGCCTCGATCCGATCGGACTGATCGATCGCAGCCGCGGCTACTGAGCTCTCAACCTAGGAAAGCAAAATCATGTCCCTCCTCAAGACGATCGACACCAATCCATCCTTCGCGCCGCGCGAGTCCGGCCCACTTCCAGAACGGCTGATCTCGGGCAATCCGGCCTTCAAGACCTGGGCGCAGGACGTCGCCCGCGGCGAGACGGTTCATAGCGGCGTGTGGGAGGCGACACCCGGCGAGACGCGCTCGATCAAGGGTGAGACGTTCGAGTTCTGCCACATCCTTTCCGGTCTGATCGAACTCACGCCGGAAGGCGGCGAACCGGTGGTCTACAAGGCCGGCGACAGCTTCGTCATGAAGCCGGGCTTCGTTGGCGTCTGGAAGACGATCGAGACGGTGCGCAAGATCTACGTCACCGTGTCGTGATGCCGACGCCGTAGATTTGACTGCCGCATCGGCGAAAACGCAATTTTTCGCCGCTGCGGCATCACCGGTCGATGCATGCTGCTCGCATTCCCCAGTTAGGCTTGCCTCAGCCCATCCCGAGGACATGCGATGACACTCAGCTTCGATCCGAACACGATATCCTTGCCCGTCGGACATTTCATTGGCGGGCGGCTGGTTCCGGCCGAGGCGGTCATCGACATGCATCGCCCATCCGACGGCAAGGCTTATGCCGGCTGTCCGCTGGCCGACGAAGCCCTTGTCGATCACGCCGTCGAAACCGCCAGGACCGCATTGAAGACGAGCAATTGGGGCGGCATGCGGCCGCGCGAGCGCACCGTGGCGCTGCAGCGCTGGGCGGACCTGATCGAAGCCGAGGCGGAGACCCTCGCCAGGCTCGAGGCGCTCTCCTCGACGCGGCCCATCGGTCATCTCGTCGCCGGCGACATCGCCGTCACCGCCGAACAGATCCGCTTCTTTGCCGAGTTCGCCGACAAGGAAGGCGGCGACCTCGTCCCGACCGACGATGCGAACTTCGGCATGATCATGACGGAACCCTATGGCGTCGTCGGCGCCATCACACCCTGGAATTTTCCCTTGTCCATGGCCGGCTGGAAGCTCGGTCCGGCGCTGGCGGCAGGCAATGCGGTGGTGTTGAAGCCGTCGGAAATGACGCCGTTTTCGACGCTCTATCTCGCCGAACTTTCGGTGCGAGCCGGCCTGCCGGCCGGTCTCGTCAACATCGTGCTCGGCGACGGCCCGACCACCGGAAATGCCATCACCGGACATCCGGGCATCTCCAAAGTCAGCTTCACCGGCTCGACGGCGGCCGGCTCGGCGATCATGACCAATATCGCCCGCACCGGCGTCAAGCCGATGACGCTGGAACTCGGCGGCAAAAGCCCGCAACTGGTCTTCGCCGATGCCGATCTCCAGCTTGCAGCCGGCGCAATCGCCGGCAGCATTCTCTCCAACGCCGGTCAGGCCTGCGTATGTGGATCCCGCCTCATCGTCGAGGCGACGGTGGCGGACGAACTCGCGGCAGCGCTCGTGGCCAGGCTGGCGGCCATCCGCCCCGGCCCCACCTGGGACGAGGCGACCGATTATTCGCCCGTCATCTCCGAACGCCAGATCGCCCGCATGGACGGCATCATCCGCGCCGCTATCGACGACGGCGCCGAATGCCTCACCGGTGGCCGCCGCCTCGACCGCGAGGGCTATTTCTACGCACCGACCCTGATTTCCGGCGTGACGGCAACATCGCCGGCGGTTCTCGAGGAAATCTTCGGACCGGTGCTGACCATTCAGACCTTCGATGACGAGGAGGAAGCGCTGAGGCTCGCCGACCATCCGGCCTATGGGCTCGCCGCCGGCCTCTTCACCCGCGACCTCTCGCGTGCCATCCGCGTGACCCGCCGCCTTCAGGCCGGCACCGTCTGGGTCAACCGCTACGGCCGCTCGCGCGACCATATCCTGCCGACCGGCGGCTATAAGCAGTCGGGCATCGGCAAGGATCTCGGCCGCGATGCCTATCTCGCCAACCGCAAGAGCAAGAGTGTGCTCATCAGCCTGTGAGGACCTGCGATGAAGACCTACAAGATCGCCCTTCTGCCCGGAGACGGCATCGGCCGCGACGTGACGGCAGCAGCCTGGGCCGTGCTCGTAAAGGCGGCTCAATCGAACGGATTTTCTCTTGATGCAACCAGCTATCCCTGGTCCTGCGACTACTATCTGGAGAACGGCAGCATGATGCCCGCCGATGGCATCGAAACGCTCAGGTCCTTCGATGCCATCCTGCTCGGTGCCGTCGGCTGGCCTCGCAAGGTACCGGATTCCGTGTCGCTGCACGGACTTCTGCTGCCGATCCGCAAGGCTTTCGTGCAATATGCCAATATCCGCCCGCACCGGCTGCTGCCGGGTGTGCAGGGGCCGTTGCGGTCTGACGGCTTCGACATCCTCTGCATTCGTGAAAATACCGAGGGCGAATATTCCGGCGCCGGTGGCCGCGTCCACCAGGGCGCCGATAATGAGGTAGCGGTCGAGACTTCGATTTTCACCCGCAAGGGGGTTGAGCGCATCCTGCGTTTCGGCTTTGAGCAGGCGCGTGCGCGCAGCGGCAAGCTTGCCTCGGTGACGAAGTCCAACGCCCAGAAATATTCGATGGTCTTCTGGGACGAGATCACCCAGAAGCTTTCTGCGGAATATCCCGATGTCGAGGTGACCAGCTACCATATCGACGCCATGGCCGCCCGCATGGTCATGGCGCCTGATAGTCTCGACGTCGTGGTCGCCTCCAACCTGTTCGGCGATATCCTGACCGACCTCGGCGCTGCCATCCAGGGGGGGCTCGGCTTTGCAGCCTCCGCCAATATCAATCCCGATCGCTCGGCGCCATCGATGTTCGAACCGGTCCACGGCTCCGCGCCCGATATCGCTCATCTCGGCATCGCCAATCCGATCGCCGCCATCTGGTCGGGCGCGATGATGCTCGAGCATTTGGGAGAAGCGGCTGCCGCCGCAAGGGTGATGGCCGCAATCGAGGCGACGACGGCACGCGGCATCGGCGCAATTCCCGGCAAGGACAAGACGGACGCGATCACGGCATCGGTGCTTTCGGCACTTGGCTGATCAATGGGGCTGATCAATGGAGAACAGAATGAACAGATTAAGGGATAGCGGCCTGTTTCGTGAGCAAGGGCTGATCGATGGAGAATGGCGCGGGGCCGCAGCCGGGCGCACGATCGAGGTGATCGACCCGGCGACGCAGCATGTGCTGGGCACAGTGCCCGACATGGACGGAGCCGATACGAGGGAGGCAATCGCCGCGGCGGAGAAAGCCTTTGGTCCATGGCGCGCAAAGACCAATGCCGAGCGTGGCGCATTGCTGGAAGCCTGGCACGATCTGATGCTCGACAATATCGAGGATCTGGCGCTGATCCTCACCCGCGAGCAGGGCAAGCCACTGACGGAAGCGCGCGGCGAAATCCGCTATGGCGCCTCGTTCATCAAATGGTTTTCCGAGGAGGCGCGCCGCATCGGTGGAACGACCATTCCCTCGCCGACGACGGACCGGCGGATCGTCGTTCTGAAGGAGCCTGTCGGCGTGTCGGCGATCATCACGCCGTGGAATTTTCCGAATGCGATGATTACCCRCAAGGTCGGGCCGGCACTCGCCGCAGGCTGCACCGTCGTCATCAAGCCATCGGACCTGACTCCCTATTCGGCGCTGGCACTTGGCGTGCTGGCGGAACGCGCCGGCATCCCGAAGGGCGTCATCAATATCGTCACCGGCATGCCGGCTGCGATCGGCGACGAGCTGATGGCCAACCAGACCGTCCGCAAGATCTCTTTCACCGGCTCGACCCGCGTCGGCTCTCTGCTGATGCGCGGCGCGGCCGACAGCGTCAAGCGGCTCAGCCTCGAACTCGGCGGCAACGCGCCCTTCATCGTCTTCGACGACGCCGATCTCGATCTTGCCGTGGAAGGCGCAATCGCATCGAAATTCCGCAATGGCGGGCAGACCTGCGTTTGCGCCAACCGCCTTCTCGTCCAGTCCGGTGTCTATGAGGCCTTCGCCGCCAAACTTTCCGCACGCGTATCGGCCATGAAGGTCGGGGCCGGCACGGATGCCGGTACGGATATCGGGCCGATGATCAACAAGGCGGCGATCGAGAAGATCAAGCGTCATGTCGACGATGCGGTGGAAAAGGGAGCAAGGATCCTCGCCACCGCGGGTTCCGTGCCTGAAGGCGATCAATATGCGGTGCCGATGGTGCTCGGCGGTGCGACGACCGAGATGCAGCTTGCCAGCGAAGAGACCTTCGGCCCCGTTGCCCCGCTTTTTCGTTTCGACAACGAGGAAGAGGCGATCCGCATTGCCAACGCCACGCCCTTCGGCCTTGCCGCCTATTTCTATACCGAAAGCCTGAAACGCTCCTGGCGTGTCGCCGAAGCGCTCGAATTCGGCATGGTCGGCCTGAACACAGGGGCCATTTCGACCGAGGTCGCTCCCTTCGGCGGCGTCAAGCAGTCCGGCCTCGGCCGTGAAGGCGCGCAGTGCGGCATCGACGAATATCTGGAAATGAAGAGCTTCCACATCGGGGGGCTCAACTGACCAGCGGTAGAGCAAAAGAAAATGGGCGCCGTGGACTCATCCTCGGCGCCCTTTTTCGTACTCGCTGATGCTTTACTGAAACCGGTCGAGTGTCTTGTAGTACAAGCCCACCAGCGGCAGGAACCAAGGTTTTCCGAAATGGCCGGGGACGGCGGGCCAGTCGAGCCCCTTGATCGGGTTACGGTCGGCCTTGCCAAGGATGGCGTCGGCCATGATCATGCCGAGATGGGTGGAGAGTTGGGCGCCGTGGCCGGAATAGCCCATGGCATACCAGACACCATCGACATAGCCGGCGCGGGGATAGCGGTCCTTGGTCATATCGACGAGCCCGCCCCAGCAATAGTCGATTTCGACGCCGGCAAGCTGCGGGAAGATTTCAGCAAGGCTGGCGCGCAGAATATCGCCGCTCCTTGCGTCCGATCGTTGATCCGACGTCGCGGAAAACCGGGCGCGACCGCCGAAGATCAGCCGCTTGTCGGGCGACAGCCGGAAATAGTTGCCGATGTTCATCGACGTGACACAGGTGCGGTTGCCGGGCATCGTAGCGGCGATTTCGGCGTCGGTCAGCGGACGGGTGGCGATCAGGAAGCTGCCGACGGAAACGATCCGGCGGCGGAAATAGTTAAAGAGCGACGGCGTATAGGCGCCTGTCGCGACCAGCACGTGGTCTGCTGTGACGGTGCCCCGTGCGGTCGTCAGGCTGTGGCGACCATTGCCCTGCCGGTGTGCGCTCACCGCCGCCCCTTCGAAGATGGTGGCGCCGTGGCGGGCGGCTGCCGTGGCGAGCCCGGCGACATAACGGCCCATATGCATCATTGCACTCTTCTTCGAGAGCATGGCGCCATGGAAGGGCGAGCAGACCTCGCTTTTCAGGTCACTCGCGGTCAGAAGTGCCGTGTCCGGATCGACTTCTCTGTGAACAGCCTCGAAATTGCGGGCAATGGCATCGAAATGCTGCGGCTTGGAAGCGAGCTTCAGCTTGCCGGCGCGGCGGAAATTGCAGTCGATTCCCTCTTCGGCAATGATCGCCTCGATCGTGTCGATGGAATCGTCGAACGCCTTGTAGAGGGCGACGGCCCGCTCCACGCCGAGTGCGGACTTGGCGGACAGGAAACTGTGGGCGAGCCCGTTGTTGAGGTGGCCGCCATTGCGCCCCGACGCTCCCCAGCCGACCCGTTCGGCTTCCAGCACCACGACCTTGACGCCGGCCTTTGCAAGCTGGCGCGCCGCGGCAAGCCCGGTAAAGCCGGCGCCGATGATGGCGACGTCGTAATGTCCTTCGACGGGGCCTTGTGCGCCGCCGGCAAAGGCTGGAGCCGTGTCGTGCCAGTAGGATTCGAACTGCATCCGCGTGTCTCCGTCAGAGCCCGACGACGCCAGGCAGGCCGGAGATGTCAGGAATTTCGACATAACCGTAATAGGGGTTGGCAGGCTCATGGCCGCGATTGACCCAAACCTTGTTCTTGATGCCGAGATCGTGGGCCGACATCAGGTCGTAGCGGAAGGAGGACGAGCAATGCAGCACGTCTTCCGGCCCGCAGCCCAGCATATCGAGCATGTATTCAAAGCCCTTGAAGCGTGGCTTATAGGACTGCGCCTGCTCGGCGGTATAGACCGCATGGAAGGGCGCGCCCAGTTTTTCGACGTTCGACATGATCTGCGAATTCATGGCGTTGGAGAGGATGACCAAAGGGATTTCCTTGGCGACCTTGGCGAGACCGGCCGGGACATCCGAATGCGGCCCCCAGGTTGGGACCCGCTCATAGATCATCCGGGCGGCTTCATCGCGAAATGTCACGCCGTTGCGCTTGCATGTCCGCTCGAGCGAATTGTGCACCACCTCGGCATAGGGTTTCCAGTCGCCCAGGATCTCGTCGAGCCGATAGGCGGCGAAATTCTTGATGAACTCCGCCATGCGCCGCTCGTCGAGCTCTTCGCCGTAGAGGTCGCGCGCCGCTTCCGCCATCTGAAAGTTGGTCAGCGTGCCGTAGCAGTCGAAGGTGATGTATTTCGGACGGAACGTCGTCATCTGCGTATCCTTGAGCGATCGGAACTGGGGACGTGTCACAATCATAGGCACCGCTTCACCCACAGCTCGCCTGAATTGGCGGCATCGGAAGCAGAATCTATCGTATCGAAAGCTGGGTTTGGCAGAAGGTTGCGCGCTTTCACCCGCGGTCAACGGCCAGCGGAGTGACGCCTTCAATCGCCGTCGTGATCGTGATCGTGATGCGACGGGAGGTCGAGGCCGAAGGTGTTGACGAGATCGGCCACCTGCGCCGGACTGAGAAAACGGGGATTGAGGTTGCGCAACAGCAGATAGAGCTTCGCCGTTTCCTCCAGTTCCTCGGTCGCAAAGACCGCCGCCTCCAGGCTGTCGCCGGCAACAACAGGTCCGTGATTGGCCAGAAGCACCGACGAATACTTGCCCGCCAGCCCGCGGATGGCGTCGGCCACATCAGGATCGCCGGGACGATAATAGGGCACCAGCGCGGTTTCGCCGGCGCGCATGAGATAATATGGCGTCATCGGCGGCAGGGCGGCGCGCGGATCGATTTCCGGCAGCATGGTCAGTGCCACCGCATGGGTGGAGTGAAGATGGACGATGGCGCGGGCGCTGCCGCGCGTATCGTAGAGGGCGGTGTGCAGCGGGATCTCCTTGGTCGGCTTGTCGCCGGACAGGAGCCGGCCTTCAGCATCGAGCCTGGAAATCCGTGCCGGGTCGAGAAAGCCGAGCGAGGCGTTGGTCGGCGTGACCAGCCAGCCACCGTCCTCCAGCCGCAACGATATGTTGCCCGACGAACCGGGCGTCAGCCCACGCTCGAACAGCGAGCGGCCGTATCGGCAGATTTCCTCACGCAGGCGCGCTTCGGACATGACAGTTCCTCCAATATTACGCAGTTGCCCCTTCGATCAGTTCAAAGCCGAGATCGACGGCCTGCGGTGGCGCATTAGCGACGACCAGCTGCGCGGCTATCTGCCCCGTCGCCACGCGCGGCGTTCGGATGGTCGACAAGGGTTGCGGTGTTGCCCGGCCGATATCGAGGCCGTTATAGCCGAAAATGGCAAGCTTCGAGGGGATCGCGATCCCTTGAGCCAGACAGTGAAAATAGCCGCCCAGCGCCATGTCGTCGTTGGAGAAATAAACCGCATCGAGATCGGTCGTGCGGGCAAGCAACCGCTCCAGCCCCAACCTGCCGTTTTCCACGGATGAAGCGCCTGCGAGAATTTCACGGCCGACGAGAGGGGCGTCATGCGCTTCGAGCGTTTCGCAAAAGCTGGAAAACCGCTTGCCGGCACGGGTATCGCGGTTCAGGTCGTGACCGACATAGCCGATCCGGCGATAACCCCGCTTGAGCAGGAAGGCAGCGCTCTCCCGTCCGGCCGCGCGGTTCGAGAAGCCGACGGCGATATCGAGAGCATCGCCGTCCAGATCGAGCAGTTCGACGATCCGACACCCGCTGGCGCGCAGCATCTTCACCGTACCCTCAGTATGCTCGTACCCTGCCAGCATGACCGCCGCCGGCCGCCAGGCAAGCATCGCGGCGGCGAGCGCTTCCTCCTTGCCCGGATCATAGTCGGTCACGGAGAATACCGCCTGATACCGGTTTTCCTCCAGAACGGCGCTGGCACCGCGCAGCACATCGGGGAAGACGATGTTGGACAGCGAGGGAATGACGAAGGCGACAAGACGCGAACCGGTGGAGGCAAGCGTTCCCGCGATCCGGTTCGGCACATAGCCCAGCCGCTCGACCGCGGCCATCACCCGCTCGCGCGTCTTGCCGGAAAACGAACCGTGGTTGCGCAGCACGCGCGACACCGTGCTCTCGCCAACACCGGCCGCTTCCGCGACCTCGGCAAGCGTTACCGTCGGTTGATGTTTGAATTCCATCGTTACGTTTGAACCCGACTGTTGAGGTGGTTATCCGGCCTGCCCGCCCGATGAGCACCGCGTTGCCACCATTTTTCACCGCTCCCGCCAAGAAGCAAGGTTTTTTTGGCAGCGCTACCAATTTGCTGTTGGCAGCGCTGCCAAAATGAATTAATGAAAATGGCAGCGCTGCCACAAATGGCTCGGCGTGCCGCGGGAGGATCGACAGGAGACCGCGGCAACAATCGGAGGAGAAAATCATGACGCTGCAGACGCAAGCGCCAGTCGTTGGCGCACATCCCGCTCAGACGCTCGAAGACCGTGCCTATGGCAAGGTATTCTGGCGCATCGTACCCTTTTTGATGCTGTGCTACGTGGTCGCCTATCTCGACCGCGTCAATGTCGGCTTCGCCAAGCTGCAGATGTCGAGCGAGCTCGGCCTCTCGGAAGCCGCCTATGGCATCGGCGCCGGCATTTTCTTCATCGGCTATTTTCTGTTTGAAGTGCCGAGCAACATCATCATGAACAAGGTTGGCGCACGGGTGTGGATCGCCCGCATCATGCTCACCTGGGGCGTCATTTCGGCCGCTTTCATGTTCACCTCTTCGGAAACCGTCTTCCATGTCCTGCGTTTCCTGCTGGGCGTTGCCGAAGCCGGATTTTTCCCCGGCATCATTCTCTATCTGACCGCGTGGTATCCGGCCCATCGCCGCGCCAGGATTATCACCACCTTCATGTCGGCGATCCCGATCTCCGCCATTTTCGGCAATCCGCTTTCGGGTCTCCTGATGGACAGTTTTCACGGCACGCACGGACTTTCCGGCTGGCAGTGGATGTTCCTGATCGAAGCCATTCCGGCCATTCTTTTCGGCGTTGCGACGTTGTTCTACCTTGATGATACGATCCAGGGCGCGAAATGGCTGAACGATGAGGAAAAAGGCGTGCTGACGGCCAATATCGAGGCGGAGAACCGGGCCAAGACCGCAAGCCCACACAGCATCGGCGCAACGCTGACCGACCGTCGCGTCTGGCTGATGTGCCTGATCTATTTCTGCTTCGTGCTCGGGCAATATGGCCTGAATTTCTGGATGCCGACCATCGTCAAGGCCTCGGGCGTCAGCGGAAACCTCAATATCGGCCTGATTTCCGCGATCCCCTATATCTGCACATTCGTTGCCATGCTGGCGCTCGGACGTTCCGCCGACAGGCTGCGCGAACGCCGCTGGCACCTGGTCGTCCCGGCCCTCATCGCCGCCGGTGGTTTCGTTGCGGCGACGATGGCGACGAGCACGACAGTCTCGATTGTCTGCCTCTCGCTGGCTGCTGCCGGCGCCATCAGTTGCGCGCCGCTATTCTGGTCGCTTCCGACGGCTTTCCTCGCCGGCACGGGCGCTGCGGCCGGCATTGCCTGGATCAATTCGGTCGGCAACCTCGCCGGGTTTCTCGGGCCGTTTCTGGTAGGCTATCTCAAAGACTTCACGGGCACCAACAGCGCCGGCATGTATCTGCTGGCGGCTGCCTTGGTCGTTGGTTCGCTGGCCGTGTTGACGGTTCCTGCGAAAACCGTCAATCGCTAAACCACAGCCCCTCCGGGATAGCACCCGGAGGGGCGCAGACCTTTCCTCACAAGACTGGAGACCCTCCTCATGCCACCGCTTGCTGAAAACTCGGGCTCGGCCGTTGTCGCAGCCGTCATCGGTCTTGGTTCCATGGGGCTTGGAATGGCCCAGTCGATGAAGCGCGCAGGTCTCGACGTCGTAGGATATGACATCACGCCGGCGGCGGTGGACCGCTTCATCGCCGACGGTGGACGTGGCGCGTCAACCCCTGCCGCTGCGGCAAAGGACGCCGACATCGTCGTCTCCGTGGTCGTCAACGGCGCGCAGACCGAGGCGGTGCTGTTCGGGCCCGAAGGTGTCGCACGTGCGATGAAGCCCGGCGCCGTCTTCATCTCGTCGGCCACCATGGATCCCGCGGTCGCACGCGATCTGGCACAGCGGGCGGAGGCTCTCGGCCTGCATTATCTCGACGCGCCGATTTCAGGCGGCGCGGCCAAGGCGGCGCGTGGTGAACTGACGATCATGGCGTCCGGCTCCATCCAGGCCTTCGACACGGCACGCCCGGGTCTCGACGCCATGGCCGGCAAGGTCTACGAGCTTGGCGACGAGGCCGGAAAAGGCGCGGCCTTCAAGATGATCAACCAGCTTCTCGCCGGCGTGCACATCGCCGCCGCCTGTGAGGCCATAACCTTTGCCGCCAAGCAGGGCCTCGACCTCGACAAGGTCTATGAGGTGATCACCGCTTCGGCCGGCAATTCCTGGATGTTCGAAAACCGCGTGCCGCATGTGTTGGCCGGAGACTATACGCCGCTCAGCAGCATCGAGATTTTCGTCAAGGATCTCGGTATCGTCCAGGACATGGCCCGCTCCGAGCGTTATCCCGTACCGCTCGCGGCAGCCGCCTTGCAGATGTATCTGGCCGCCTCCGGGGCGGGCATGGGCCGTGACGACGATTCCTCGCTCGCGCGGCTCTATGCCGAGCTTTCCGGCGCTGAATTACCCAGCTCCACCAAAGAGCCGCAGAGCCTGTAAAAGGAACGCTAGACATGCCGGTTTTCGCCGCCAACCTGACGATGATGTTCAACGAATGGGCGTTCCTCGACCGCTTCGACGCCGCAGCCGAAGCCGGCTTTGCCGCCGTCGAATACCTCTTTCCCTACGAAGCCACGCCGGAGGCGATTGCCGAACGGCTTGCCCGCAACAATCTGCAGCAGGCATTGTTCAACCTGCCGCCGGGTGACTGGGCAGCAGGCGAGCGTGGCATCGCGGCTCTTCCCGGACGGTTCGATGCGCTGAAAGCGGATGTCGAGCGGGCCCTGGACTATGCGGCGGCGACCGGCGTCAGGCGGTTGCATCTGATGGCAGGCATCGCCGACCCTCATGACCAAGACGCCGCCTCCTCTTATCGGCGCTCCGTCACCTACGCTGCCGGGCGGCTTGCGGAAAAGGGCATCGATCTCCTGCTCGAGCCGATCAACGGGCGCAACATGCCCGGATATTTCCTCAACGACTTCGCCGCGGCCGAGCGGCTGATTGCCGAATGCGGCCTGCCGAACCTGAAGCTCCAGTTCGACATCTATCACCGCCAGATCATCCATGGCGACGTCACTATGGCGTTGCGACGCCTGCTGCCGATCACCGGCCATATCCAGATCGCCAGCGTGCCGTCACGCAACGAGCCGGACGGGGAGGAACTGAACTATCCCTATCTGTTCGGCGAAATCGACCGCCTGGATTACGACGGTTTCATCGGCTGCGAATACATCCCGCGCGGCCGCACATTGGACGGTCTTGGCTGGTTCAAACCTTTTGCACGGAGCTAGACGATGGCTATTTTGCTCGGATCAATCGCTGACGACTATACCGGCGCTTCCGACCTCGCCAACACGCTGACGAAGAACGGTCTGCGCACGGTGCAGACGGTCGGCATCCCCGATCCGTCGCTCGCCCTGCCGGATGTCGACGCTGTGGTCGTTTCCCTGAAGATCCGCTCCGTCCCGGCCTCGGACGCCGTGGCGGCGGCGGCAAGCGCCGAGCGATGGCTGCGCCAGCGGGGCGCCGGCCATGTGCTTTACAAGATCTGCTCGACCTTCGATTCCACCGATGCCGGCAATATCGGTCCCGTCACCGAGGCCTTGAGCGAGGCGGCCGGCGGCGGCTCCGTGCTGGTGACACCCGCCTTTCCGGAAACGGGACGCACCGTCTATCTCGGCCATCTCTTCGTCGGCGGACAGCCGCTGAACGAAAGTCCGCTCAAGGATCACCCCCTCAATCCAATGCATGACGCCAATCTCGTGCGGGTTCTCACCCGACAATCGCGCAATGCCGTCGGACTGATCGATCTCACGACCATCGCGGCCGGACCCGGCGCCGTCAAGGCGAAGCTCGATGCTCTGCGCGCGGCAGGCGTCACTGCTGTTATCGCCGATGCGATTTTCGAACGCGATCTTGAAACGCTCGGCGAGGTCGCGTTGAAAACGCCGGTGTCCAGCGGTGCGTCCGGCCTCGGCCTCGGCCTTGCCCGCGCGCTGGTCAGCTCTGGTCGAATATCGTCCGGCGGTGCAACGACGGCGGACGCCATTCGCCCTGTGGGCGGGCTGTCGGCGATCGTTGCCGGCAGTTGCTCCAAGGCGACGCTCCACCAGCTCGCCATCGCCGAACGGTCGATGCCCGTCCTGCGGCTCGACCCGGAACGGCTGCTTGCCGGTCCCGATGAGATCGCCGCGGCGATTTCCTGGGCCGGAGACCGCATCTCCGCCGGCCCCATCGTCATCGCCGCGAGTGCTGCGCCTGAAACCGTGTCCCGGCTGCAATCGCTATACGGGCGAGAGGCCTCCGGCCACGCGATCGAGACCGCGACGTCGATCATAGCAGCCGAACTGGTGGAGAGAGGCGTGCGGCGCCTTGTGGTCGCCGGCGGCGAAACCTCAGGCGCGGCGGTCGACAGGCTCGCCATTCCGGCATTTCTGATCGGCCCGGAGATTGCGCCTGGCGTGCCGGTGCTGCGCACAGTCGGCAATGCGCAGGGCGACATGCTTCTGGCATTGAAATCGGGGAACTTCGGAGGCGAAGATTTCTTTACGGCAGCGCTGGCGATGATGCACTGACATGCCCATCGCATGTCTATGAACTGTCGAGCGCCAGGACCCACCGCCAGGATCTGGATAGGACGCATATCGGTTGATTCTAGCATAAGATGCGGCGGCCGATGATAGCAAAGCCATAAGATACTGCCTGAACCATGGCCTTCAGACGATCTGCCCGCCGGCGCTCCGGCAGACTGGCGGGCACGACATGAAGGACGCCCCCATGCAAGCAAGTCAGATCGAAATCGTCCCGTTCGGCCCGGACCATCTGGAAGCCGCCGTCGCGCTCTCCCGACAGGCGGGCTGGCCGCATCGGACGGAAGACTGGCAGTTGGCGCTCGCCTTGAGCGAAGCGATGGTTGCGGTCGAGGACGGCAAGGTCGTCGGCACCGTGCTCGTCACGCCATACAAGGGGGATTGTGCGACCATCAACATGGTCATTGTCGACGAGACGATGCGCGGTCGCGGCCTCGGCCGCAGACTGATGGACGCCGCATTGCTGACCGCCGGAGACCGACCGCTGAGGCTGGTGGCGACGACGGCAGGCCTGCCGCTCTACCAAAAGCTTGGCTTCCGCGAGACGGGAACCGTGCTGCAGCACCAGGGCCTTGCCGGAGAAATGGCCGCGCCGATGGAAACGGAAGTGGCTACCGACGCCGATCTCGCTGCCATCGCGGGGCTCGACCGACTTGCCTTCGGCGCCGACCGTGAAGGGCTGCTCTCCTATATCGCCGGGATCGGCGAATTCGCCGTCATTCGCCGCGACGGCCGCATTTCCGGGTTCGCTTGCCTGCGTCCTTTCGGCCGCGGCGAAGTGATCGGACCGGTGGTGGCCGCCGATCTCGGCGAGGCCAAGAC
>NZ_JBFUAY010000086.1:0-24226 GCF_056406015.1 Rhizobium sp. P1_E1
GTTGAAGGCCCTGCCCTTCATTCGCTACGACCGCAACCAGTGGGGTGGTCACATCGCCGATGAATATCTGCGCGAGATCGGCATCCATCCGGTCGAGCGCTATGAGCTCGATGCGCTGGAGGCGATCGCGGTGATGGTAGACCGCGGTCTCGGAATCTCGATCGTGCCGGATTGGGCGCCGCYCTGGCCGRCTGGCCTTGATATTCTCAAGCTGCCCCTGCCCCGCTCGTCCGCTATGCGCACCGTCGGCATCGTGGTGACGCGATCCTCGCCGAGGACAAATCTCGTCGCCGCGCTTCTAGAAACCAGCCGCGCGGCGATGGGAATCTGATCAATTTCAAGCGATCTTCTGGCGGACCGGCAGTTTCCAGCCGGGCCGAACGAAATGGCAGGTATAGCCGTTCGGAATCCGCTCCAGATAATCCTGGTGCTCGGGTTCTGCCTCCCAGAAATCGCTAACCGGCACGACTTCGGTGACGACCTTGCCGGGCCACAGGCCTGATGCGTCGACATCGGCGATCGTATCCTTGGCGACGCGCTCCTGCTCAGGGGTGACGTAGAAGATCGCCGAGCGGTAGCTCAAGCCAACATCGTTACCCTGGCGGTTGCGCGTGCTCGGGTCGTGGATCTGGAAGAAGAATTCGAGGATTTCCCGATAGCTGATCCTTGTGGGGTCGAAGATGATCTCGATCGCCTCGGCATGGGTTCCGTGGTTGCGGTAGGTGGCATTCGGCACATCGCCGCCGGTATAGCCGACGCGGGTCGAAATCACGCCCTTGTATCGGCGGATGAGGTCCTGCATGCCCCAGAAGCAACCGCCGGCGAGGACTGCACGTTCTTCGGTCATTGGATATCTCCTTTTCCGCAACACATAGTATCTCCTGCCGCCGATTTCCACACGGGGCAAAGAGCACAGCTGTGCAATTTCCCTCAGATACGCCCGATCTGTCATGTCGATGTTACGCGCCGGCGCTAGCAAGGCCTCGGACAATCCTGCGGAGGCTGAGCCTCGACACCTGATGGAGACGGGTTATGAATAGACGCGAATTTCTGATCACATCGTCAGCTGCAGCCGGTCTGCTGGCTCTTCCGCGTTTCGCATCGGCCGCAGCCGGCACGATCGATCTCTACAGCGGTTCGGATGCCAATGTCGTCGACCTCTGGAACAACGTCATCCGCCCGGCCTTCGAAAAGACGCATCCCGGCGTTGCCCTGAAGGTGACCGATGCCGGCGACAATAATGGCTTGCGCGCCATCGCCGACCGTGCGCTTGCCGCGCTGAAGACGAAGACCGATCCGCAAGCCGACCTCTTCGAGCAATTCGATCCGCGTCTGCCATCCGGCGGCATCGATGCCGGCCTCTGGGTGAAGTTCTCCGCCGAGAACATCGAGGGCTACGACCATATCAACCCGCTTGCCTTCGATACCCCCTACTCCCTTCCCTATCGCGGTTCGCAGGTCCTTCTCGCCTATGACACGACCAAGCTCGATCCGAAGGATGCGCCGAAGAGCTGGGATCAGCTCACCGCCTGGATCAAGGCCAATCCGGGCCAGTTCATCTACAACCGTCCCGACAAGGGCGGTTCGGGCGGAAACTTCGTCCGCCGCGCGATCCATGAGGCCAATGGCCGCGATCCGAAGAAGTTCAAGGTCGACAATTTCACCGCCGACTTCGCCACTGAGACGCTGACACCGGCCTGGAAGATCCTCAACGACCTCGCCCCGGCGCTTTACGACAAGGGCGCCTATACGGCCGGCAACACCCAGTCGATCCAGTTGCTCGCCCAGGGCGTCGTCACCATGGTGCCGGTCTGGTCGGACCAGGTGCTGCAGGCGATCTCCCAGGGTGTGCTGCCTGATACGACCGGCCTCGTGCAGCTTACCGATCTCGCCCTCTGCGGCGGCTTCTCCAGCATCACCGTCTTGTCCAACGGCGCCAACAAGGATGCGGCGCTGAAGCTTGCCGCATTCATGCTGACGAAGGAAATGCAGGAAGCGATCATCACCGAGATCGGCGGCTTCCCCGCCATCTCGTGGGATCACATCTCCGACGATCTTCGCAAGAAATATGCCGACGTTATTCCCTCAACCATTCCGACCTTCCCGGGTGGCGATTGGGAAAAGGCGATCGCCGACGGCTGGTACCGCAACGTCGCTCCGGGCATCAGCCGCACCTGATGTCCACTGACACTGCGCCGGCGGTTCTGCGCCGTCACCGGTCCATGAGAAGGGGGAGCTCTATCGGGCTCCTCCTCGTTGCTCTGCCGGTCTTCCTGGTTGCATGGCTGGTCGTCTTTCCGATCCTTTCGGCGGCCGTCGGCACAATCTTTGTTCGAGGCCCTGACGGAGCGACGGAATTCTCGCTTGCCTCCTACCGCTTCTTCTTCACCGACGGCTACAGCCTCGGCAATCTGTGGCTGACGCTCTGGACCACCGCCGTCTGCGGTATCCTGCTTCTGGCGATCGGCCTTCCGATCGCGCTTTACCTTCGGTTCTCGCAGGGGCGATTTGCCGCCTATGTGCAGGGCATGGCGATCTTTCCAATGTTCGTCCCATCGATCATCCTCGCTTATGCGCTGATCAGGACGATCGGCCCGAACGGCACCGTCGACCTGTTGCTGAATTCCGTCGGCCTACCCAAGCTGCGCACGCCCTATCTGACACCGTGGGGACCGGTCATCGGTCTCGTCTGGGACAATCTTCCGCTCACGGTGCTGATGCTGACATCAGGGCTTTCCTCCTTTTCGACCAGTGCGATCGAAGCCGCGCGCGATGTCGGCGCAAGGCCGCTTCGGGTCTTCGTCTCGATCATCCTGCCGCGCATGGGTAACTCGCTGCTGGTGACTGCATCCTTTGCGGTGCTTGGCATCTTCTCCGCCTTCACCCTACCCTATGTGCTCGGCTCGGCATCACCGGAGATGATGGGGCCGTTCATGCAGCGCACTTTCGCCGATATGAACGACCCGCTGAACGCCATGACCCAGGCCGTCATCACATTCGGCTTCTGCCTGATCTTCGGCATCCTCTACATCAGGTCGATCGCCCGCAACCGCGAGGCCCWGCCATGAATGCCGGCAGATCGAGCTTCGGCCTGCGCTTCGACTGGATCGGCCTGCTCTTCGCGTGCCTGCTGACGCTGTTCATCGCGCTGCCGCTGATCGTCGTCGGCACATGGGCCTTCACCGAGGTCTGGCGTTACCCCTCGGTGATCCCGCAGCAGTTCGGCCTGCGCTTCTGGGGCCAGACGCTGGCGCGCGGGGATGTCTGGGACGCACTCTTCCTCAGCCTGCGACTGACGACGACGGTCACCATTCTTTCCGCCGTCATCTGCCTTCCCGCCGCTTATGCTTTCGCGCGCATGCGCTTTCCCGGCAGGAACATCCTGTTCCTGTCGTTCCTCGCATCACATGCCTTTCCGAAATTCGGCCTGCTCGTCGCCATTGCCGGCATCTTCCTGCAGCTCGGCCTGATCAGCACCTTCTGGGGCGTCGTACTGATCCAGCTCGTCGGCACGCTGATGCTGATGATCTGGATTCCGGTCGCAGCCTTCCAGAATGTCGACCGGCGCATGGAAGAGGCGGCGCGCGATGCCGGTGCAACGCCGCTGCGCGTCTTCTGGTCGATCACGCTGCCGCAGGCCGCACCGACGATATCAGCCGCGCTGCTCTTGACCTTCGTCGGCACCTTCTACGAGACCGAAGGCGCCTGGCTGATCGGCGCGCCGGAGATTCGCACCATGCCGGTGCTGATGATCAGCTTCATCAACAACCAGATCGTCGTGCAATACGGCGCCGTACTGTCAGTCATGCTGTGGGTGCCGTCCTTCATCGCGCTGATGTTTGCCCGCCGGGTGATCGGCACCGGCGCGTTTGCGAGAGGCTTCGGCGCATGAAGCCTTGCGCGTCAGTTCAGGAAAGGGTTTGAGAATGGCACATCTGGCAATCGAGGGTGTTTCGAAGCTGTTCGGGACCACCTTTGCCGTTCGCGACTTCTCGCTCGAAGTGGGCGACGGCGAGCTCGTTTGCCTGCTCGGCCCATCCGGTTCCGGCAAATCGACGCTTCTCAGAATGATCGGCGGCTTCGAGCGCCCGAGCGGCGGAACCATCCGCATCGACGCGAAGGATGTGACGACGCTGCCGCCCGAGCGGCGCCCGACCGGCATGGTGTTCCAGAGCCATGCGCTCTGGACGCACATGGACGTCTTCAACAATATCGCTTTTGGCCTGAAGCTTCGCCGGCTGCCGAAAGCGGAAATCCGTGAGCGTGTCGAGGCTGCACTGGCGCTTGTCGGTCTTGCCGATTACGGCCGCCGGATGACGACGCAACTGTCAGGCGGCCAGCAGCAGCGTGTCGCCCTTGCCCGCTCGCTCGTGCTCGAGCCGAAGATCCTTCTGCTCGACGAGCCCTTCGCCAGCCTCGACCAGCATCTGCGCGAGAGGCTGCGGGAGGAGGTGCGCGATATCCAGCAGCGCCTCGGCATCACGACGCTCTTCGTCACACACGGTCAGGACGAGGCCTTAGCGCTCGCCGACCGCATCGTCGTCATGCGCGACGGACGCACGGAGCAGATCGCGCCGCCAAGCACCATCTACCGACAGCCGCAAACGGCCTTCGTCGCCGGTTTCATCGGCTCGATGAATTTTGTCCAGAGCCGCGTTAGAAACGGTGTCTGCGAGCATCCGCTCTTTCCGCTTGCCGTTCCCGTCGGGGACGGGCCGGTGACGCTGGCCACCCGCCCGGAAGCGCTGACGATCCGTCCCTCCGACCGGCCGGACGCGGCAACCGTCCACCGCGCCGTCGATTTCGGCACCCACAAGATGGTCGATATCGATCTTGCCGACGGCAGCCGTCTGAAGGCGATGGTGGCGCCGGACGATCGCATCCGGGCCGGGATGAGGGTCGAGCCGAGCTTCGCCGGCTTTTTCGTCTTCCGCGACAACGAGCTCGTCCATCAGTCGATGCCGGCAAAGGGCGATGTGGAGATCGAAGAGCTCCTGCGGGTTTAGGCGCTCCGAATGCGCCGTTTCACGCCTTGCTCTGGAAGCCTTCCAGCAGCCACGGATGCAGCGCCTTGCTGGCGGCAAGGATATCGCCCCGCCCGTCGACTTCGGCCCCGGAAAACCGGGTGACGATGCCGCCCGCCTCTTCGACCAGCAGCGCCGAGGCGCCGAAATCATGGATCGCGAGCCCGTCCTCGAAGAAACCGTCCAGCCGGCCGCAGGCGACATAGGCGATCGACAACGCCGCCGAACCGAGGCGGCGCACGCCTGCCGTATTGGCCATCAGGCGCTTGATTGCATCGAAATAGACCTCTTCCGTAACCGCCTTGACCTGGCCCGGAATCGGCAGGCCGGCGCCGACGAGCACGTTCTCGATATCGCCGACATCGGCGCAGCGGATGCGTTCGCCGTTGAGATAGGCGCCGCCGTCGATCTCGGCGCTGAACAGCTCATCCTGCATGGCGTCATAGACGACGCCCATGACAAGCCTGCCGCTTTCGACGATCGAGATCGTCATGCCGAAATGCGGAATGCCCCAGGCGTAATTGGTCGTGCCATCGATCGGGTCGATGTAGATAACAGGCGTTTCCGGCGCGGCCGTGCGGTTGCCGACGGCCTCCTCGCCCTGAATGGCATAGTCCGGGAAGGCCTTCGTCATCTCGTCAACGATGATCCGCTCGACGGCGACATCGATTTCGGTCTGATAATCGCGCGGCGCCTTGGCGAGCATTTCTGCCGACGTTCGTCGCCGCAGCGAGCCACGGGCGGTTTCGCCCGCCTTCAAGACCGTTTCGGCAAGCACGATAAGGCGGGACGATGCGGTCGGAGAAAGACGCGCGGTAATCGAGGGTGATGTCATGAGGAAAGTCCGGATGTAACGGAAGGAATCGCGAGAAGCCCATCCCTTCGCAGAGGCTGATGATGGTTTTATGAAGGGCCCGTCACACCGTGCCGGTTATCTCAGGATCGCTTCAAGCTCGGAAATGGTCGGAAACGCCTTTCTGGTTCCATGCCTTGAGACGGTGATGGCCGCGGCAGCGACTGCGTGTTCGATGGCTAGCCGGTCCAGCCGCTGCCCGCGCAGCGCGCAGGATGACAGTGCTGCGGCCATGAAGGTATCGCCTGCGCCCGTTGTATCCAYAACATCGCAGACCTGGGCGGGCACTTCGATGCTGGCGTGCCGGGTCACGAGCATCGCGCCGTCGCCGCCCAGCGTCAGGACGATTTCGCGCAGCCCGCGGCTCAGCAGATATTCGGCAGCCTCCCTGCCTGTCGTTCCCGTCAGGGTCTGCGCCTCGCCCTTGTTGAGGAAGGCGATGTCGATCAACCCCCAAAGATCAGAGAAATAGGAGCGCACCGGCGAGGGATTGAAGGCGGTGACCATGCCGATCGCTCTTGCATGCTCCAGGATCTCGCGGGTCGTCTGGTCGGACAGATTGCCCTGCAGCATCATGAGATCGCCATCACCGGCCGTCGAGAGGATCCGCCTGACATCGGACAGGGACAGGCTCTGCGCCGCTTCCGTCGTCGTGACGATGGCATTCTCGCCGCCCGGCAGCCGGAAGATGATCGAGACATCGCTCGATGCATTTTCCATTTCGATCAATTCGCTCCGAAGCGGCTCGTCCGCGAGGTAATGGCGAATGGTATCGGCCCTCGCATCCCTGCCGACAGGCGCGACCAGCGTTGTCGGAACGCCGCAGCGGGCCATGACGACCGCCTGGTTCGTGCCCTTGCCACCGAGATCGCTGCCACCGGCATTGCCGAGGATGGAGGCGCCGATAACGGGAAGTTCGGAGACCGCGATGGTTTCGTCGATGGCGACGTTACCGACTATGTAGGCGCGCATGCATCTGCTTTCGCAAGGTGAAGCTAAAGATAAGGCGCATCGTGAAAATCGATCTCGAGTTGCATTGCCCGGCCGAAGATCGCGCTGAGCCGCGCTTTTTCATCCTCTTCCAGCGTTTCTCCTGCCATGTCGAGTTCATTCTTCAGCCATTGTGCCTGGCCCGCGAAATTCGGATCGACATGCAGGTCGACCCATTCCTTCAGCAGCGGATCGCTGATCGGGCGGTCAGCTGCTTCCTTCGACCAGGTCCAGTACATCCACTCGGCCGCAAACATCGCCGCAACCGTGTCGAGGAATCCGCCCTGGCGGGCGATCTCCAGCATGCCTGCGCGAAAGGCCTCGACCTCGGCGATGCCGGTGTCGAAGGACGAGGGATCGATGCCGCGGCTGGYGAATGTGCGCTCGAAATAGGCGATCTGCTCGTTGGCGAGCGCATCGAGAACCGCGATCAGCCAGCGCTTCTGCGTCATCGTCCTGGCGGTCGCCGCCGCATAGGCAAAGATCGAGATGGCGCTGTCGACGAAGGCGCCTTCATAGACGAGATAACGCTCGAAAGCCTCCTTGCTCAACCCGTCGTTTTTCACGTCCTCGACGAAGCGGTGGTTCAGCATCGCGCCAAGGACAGCGTCGTTCTCGCGCAGGATGCGGGCCGAAAGGCTCTCTGCCGCCATGCTCAGCCCTCCAGTCCCGGTTCGGCCGCCGCCCGGAAGGCGCGCACGCGCTCGACGTCGACCGGGTTCCACCAGACGCCGCCGTGCTTCAGCGAGGAAGCGACGATGACGCCATTGGTGCGGCCCAGAATATCGACGATATTGTCCTTGTTGACGCCGGAGCCGACGAGCAGCGGCAGGTGCGTCGCCGCGCCGATCTCCTCGATCTCCTCCATCGTTGCCGAATTGCCGGTCCGCTGGCCGGTGGCGATGACGCCGTCGGCATCGAAGAAGGCAAGATCGCGTGTCAGCTCCTGGATCGAGCGGTCGGCGACAATGGCGTGGCTGCCATGTTTGACGTGGCTGTCGGCGAAGACCTTGATGTGTTCAGCCCTGAGCAGCGAGCGGTAGCGCATGGCTTCGGCAGCCCTGCCCTCCATGAAGCCTTCATTGGCGACATAGGCATTGGCCCATTGATTGACACGGATGAATTTGGCGCCGCCGGCCATGGCGATGGCAAAAGCCGGGATCGGCGCGTTGGCCAGCACGTTGACGCCAAGCGGAATGCCGGCCGCGCGCGCGATCCGGTCGGTGACGACGGACATGAAGCCTGTCGTCTCAGGGCCGATATCCTCGGGCTTCGAGAACGGTACATCGCCATGATTTTCGATGATAAGCCCATGCAGGCCGCCTTCCACGCAGGCTTCGGCGTCGCGCATGCACGCGTCGTAAATAGCATCCATCGCAGCACCCCGGTAGCGCGGCGCGCCCGGAAAGGCCGGGCAATGGATCATGCCGATCAGAACCTTGTCCCTGCCGAAGACGTCCCTGATGGCGTTTGACGGCCTGTCCGAAATTTCCTGCATGTCATTCCCTTTCCAATTCCCGCCGCGTGCTGACATCACGCCTGCTTTTCCGTGAGCCAGCCGAGGATGTTCTTCCAGAGCCGGCCGTAACCTTCCCATTCGCAGAAAGCGGGCGACARCCAGTGCGGGCCGATATCCGACGTCCAGGCCGCCGTCCGCCCAGTGCCATGCGTGCCGACGACGAGCAGCGGATGGCCGCCCTGATCCTCAGGCAGGCGCGCGACGATCTCGACATCGGCACGGTCTCGCACTTCGACCTCGTTGACGCCGAGAAGCACCGGCCAGGCGCCTTCGAGGCCCTGCATTGTCGGATGCTCCGGCTTCACCACTTCGGCAACAGTTCCCTCGGGAATTTCGACGCGGTCGTCATAGGGCAGGCACGTGACGGGCAGCGTGTCTTCGACGGGGGTGCGCCGCCAGCGCGCCTTGCCGTCAATGCCCTGGAAGGAGAAATAGCCGCCGACCATCAGCAGGCCGCCGCCCTTCTCCACCCACGCCTTCAAAAGCTTCAGCCGGTTCGGCACAGTGCGCGAATGCAGCCACACATCCGGGGGCAGCAGCAGCGAATTGGCGCCGATATCCGAGAGGATGATGGCGTCATAGGCGTCGAGCCCCGCCATATCGAAGGGGAATTTCTCCACCGCCTCGTGCGCCGGCATATAGGTGAGCTCGAAGGCGCTGCCGGCGAGCGCCTTCACCAACGGTTCGGCGCCAAGATGGAAGGTGACGCTGCCGAACTGGTCGAAGCCTTTGTAATGCGTGGCGGAGCTGACCCAGCTCTCGCCGACAAGGAGGATTTTTTTTGTCATGGTCTGCCGTACCTGTGATCGATTGAATGGATGGAGCTAGGCTCCGGCATGAAAGACGCGGCGCGGATTGYTGCGCATCATTTCGTCGAGAACCGTCTTGTCGAGGCCGTGCCGCTGAAGACGGGGAAGGAAGTGGCGAAGGATATAGGCGTAGCCGTTGCCGCCGTAATGCGTCAGCATCATCTTCAGGAACACGTCGTGCGACAGGAGAATTCGGTCGAGATAACCGGCCTCGACGAGACGCACGATCGCACGTGCCGCCTCCTCGTCGCTCGGGCACTGCACCTGCTGGTCGGCATAGAAGAAATCCATGCCGATCATGTCGTATTCGATGAAGGCGCCGCGCGCGGCCAGCTCGCTCTGATAGGCGATGTCGTCATGAGACGGGTTCATGTGGCAAAGGACGGTGTGGCGGAGATCCGCCCCCTCTTCGGCGACCACGTCGAGCACGCGGTGGCCGAGACGGAACCAGCCTGGCAGATGCACTATCAGTGGAAGTCCGGTCAGCACCTGCGCGCGTGCGGCACCGCGCAGCGATTTCTCCTCCTCGGCGGTGAAATCCGAGGAGACACCGATCTCGCCGATCAGGCCGATCCTGACGCCGGTGCCGTCGACGCCTTCCCGTGCCTCGCGGACGATCTCCAGTGCGATGTCATCGACGCTCATCGCGGCGACGCCTTCCGGATGCGAGGAGCCCAGGTAATAACCCGCCCCCATCACGATGTTAAGGCCGGATGCTTTCGAGATACGCCGGAGCGCCAGCGGATTTCGGCCGATGCCCTTGCAGGTCGGCTCCACCACTGTGCGGCCGCCTTCTGCTGCGAAGTCCTTGAGCTCGGCGATTGCCAGCTGTTCGTCGTCGAGCGTGATATTATGCTTGTTGACGAAGGGATCCTGCCTGAGCTCGCCGAGGATCTCCATGCAGACGAAGCTTTCGGCGAGATATTGCCGTTCCGACGTCTTCGGCGCGTGCCACCAGCAGCGGCAGTCGTTGAGGATATGCTCGTGCATCAGCGTCACGCCGAGCGCATCCGCCGAAATCGGACCGGTGACGGTCATCACCTTGCCGGATCGGACATGCGCTTCGGACAAGCTCTCTGCTGTCTGCTCGCTCATCCCTTCATCCTTTCCTGCCCAGCCGGAAGTGGAAATTGGCCGTGAAGATGCGCGTGTTCAACCAGATGGCGACGAGGATGATGGCGCCGGTGACGATCTGGGTGAAGAATGGCGATATGTGCATCAGGATCAGGCCGTTGCCGATGACGGCGATGGTCAGCGTGCCGAGCACGGTGCCGAGGATGGTGCCGCGTCCGCCCATAAGCGACGTTCCGCCGAGCACGACGGCGGCGATTACCTGCAGCTCGAAGCCGACGGCGGCATTGGACGAACCGGAGCCGAGGCGAGCGGCGATCAGCAGGCCGGCGACCGCGCAGGCGATGCCGGAGATGATATAGACCGAGGCGATGATCCATTTGGCCGGCATGCCGACACGCCGAGCCGCCTCCATGTTGGAACCAACAGCCACGACCTGCCGGCCATATTTCGTCGCGGTGATGACGACATAGCCGAGAATGGCGATGATGACGGCGATGATCGCCGGGATCGGGAAACTCAGGATTTCGCCCCGGCCGAGCGCAAAGAAGCCCGGCGCATCCTTGATCGGGATGGAATAGCCCTGGGTCAGATAGAGCGCCAGACCGCGCAGGATCGAGAGGCCGGCAAGCGTGACGATGAAGGCCGGAATGCCCTGATAGGCCGTGAACCAGCCCTGAACCAGCCCCATGAAACCACCGAGCACGATCATGCCGATGACCACGGACGGCCAGGGAACACCCATCGCCATGACGATCGCCGCGACCGCATTGACGAGCGCGACCTGCGAGCCGACCGAAAGATCGATGCCGCCGGTGATGATGACGAAGGTCATGGCGATGGCAACGATCAGGATGGGAGCAGCCTGCCGCACGATGTTCAGGATATTGCCGAGCGTGAAGAAGGTTTCGCTGCCGATCGAGAAGAAGATCATGCAGGCCAGGAAGAAGATGGCGATCGACAGGACCTGTGCATGTTCGCCGAAGAAATCGGCGATGCGCGAGCCGTGGCCGCGTTCCGTATAAGCCGTCATTGCCTGGCTCCTTCACCGACGATCAGCCTGACGAGGTCTTCGAGGTTTGTGCTGCCGATCTGCCGTTCGGCCACTTTCGTGCCCTCGTACATCACCGCAATGCGGTCGCAGACCCGGAAGAGATCCTGCAGCCGGTGGGTAATGAGGATCACCGAGACCCCGTTCGCCTTGACGCGGTTGATCAGGGCCAGAACCGCCTCGACCTCGGCGACGGCAAGTGCTGACGTCGGCTCGTCCATGATCAGCACCTTCGGCTTGAAGGAAGCGGCGCGTGCAATGGCGATCGCCTGACGCTGTCCGCCGGAGARCTGGGCGACCTTGCCGGTCAGTCTCGGGATGCGGATTTCAAGCGAATCCAGCATCTTGCGAGCTTCAGACAGCATCGTCCTGGTGTCGAGAAATGGCCCGCGGCTGAGTTCGCGACCGAGGAAGAGATTGCCGACGACATCGATATGGTCGCAGAGGCTGAGATCCTGGAACACCATTTCGATGTTTCTGCCACGCGCATCCGCGGGGCCAGTGAAGCGAACCTCTTCGCCTTCCATGGTGATGGTGCCGGCATCGGGAATGTAGGTTCCCGAGATGATTTTCGTCAGCGTCGATTTGCCGGCGGCGTTATCGCCGACAAGGCCCAGGCATTCGCCGGGGAAGATGTCGAGATCGACGCCGCGCAGGGCCTGGTGCGAGCCGAACGACTTCCGGATACCGCGAAGCGAGATGCGCGGGTCGGATCGGGTGCCGCCGGATGTTCCGGTTCCGGAGGGTGCGACCCCTCCGGAACCGGCGGCAGCGATGTCACGCTGTCCGCTTTCGATCATTTGAAGACGGCCCGGTACGGCTCGACATTCTCCTTGGTGACGATGGTGATCGGCACCGAGATCGTCTTGGTGACGGCTTCGCCGGCCGAGGCCTTGACGAGCGCGTCGACGGCGGCGCCGCCCATTGCAGCCGGATCCTGCTGGACGACGGCGACGACGAAGCCGGCATCGATGCCGGCAATGGCTTCGGCAGTCAGATCCCAGCCGAACACCTTGATCTTATCCTGCTTGCCTTGGCTCTGGACAGCGGCGATCGCCCCCATCAGGGCTGGCTCGCCGGTGGCGTAGATCGCAGTCAGATCAGGATTGGCGGTGATCAGGTTTTCAGCCGCCGCAAGGGCGTTGTCCTGGATGTTCTGGCCATCGACGACGCCGGCCATTTCAATGCCGTCGACGCCTTTCAGGGTCTTCTCGAAGCCCTCCTGGCGGATGTTCTGGATGAACGAATTCAACGCGCCGACGACGCCAAGCTTGGCCTTGCCGCCCATGTTCGCCTTGACGTAGTCGAGGAAGTATTTGCCCATATCGGCGCCGGCCGCGGCATTGTCCACGCCGATCTGCGCCTTCTGTGGGCCATCAGGCAGGATCGCATCGATGGCGACGACAGGAATGCCGGCATCGGCCGCCTGCTTGACCGCCGGCATGATGCCGTTGACGTCGATCGCCACGACGGCAAGACCGGAGACCTTTTCCTGGACGTAGGTTTCGATCGCGCTGTTCTGCGCGGTCGTCTCGTTGTTGGCGTTGAAGATCACCAGTTTGACGCCGGCGGCATCGGCCGCCTTCTGGGCGCCCTCATTCATCTGATTGAAGAAAAGCGCCTGCTGGTTGATCTGCACCAATGCGACAGTCTTTTCCTGCGCAGCAGCGCTGGACAGGCCGATGAAGGTCAATGCCGTGAGGCTGGCGGCTGCGATCATCGTTCGTCTTGTCAAATTCAGTGTCATGTTCTCATCCTCTTTTGGTTTTTTGACGTTGCTGATTGTTATTTCGCAGGCGGCGCAACGGAGTTCCGCACCACGATTTCGACCGGCACGAGCTCTTCCGAAGCGGATGGTTTCCACTCGTGCCAATTGGTTTCCAGAAGCAGCTCCAGCGACCGCCGGCCGATCTGGCGCACCGGCTGGCGGATGGCCGTCAGCGGCGGTGCAAAAAGATGAAGCGGACCGACATCGTCGAAGCCGATGACCGAGATGTCATCGGGGATCGAGACGCCTTGGCTTCTGAAGACCTCGACCAGCCCGATGGCGATCTCGTCGGAACTGGCGAAGATTGCGGTCGCCTTTCGGTCTCCGGAGAGATAGTCGAGCGCAGCCGCACGGCCGTATTCGATCGTATATTCGCCGGCATAGCGGTCGGCCCGGGCCTCGTCGCCATGCCGTTCGCTGAGCGCCTTCAGCAGGCCGTCATAGCGCCTGCGGGCGCTGATCATGCGCTCGTCACCGCCGATGAAGAGCACATGGCGATGGCCTTGCTCGGCCAGATGCCGGCCGGCGAGAAAACCACCCTGCTCGTTGTCGCAGAACAGCTTCGGCGCCTTCGAATCAGGAATGTCCTCGTCGACGATGATGACCTTGCCGCTGCCGTTGATCAGCGCGGCAAGCGCGCCATCGTCGGGGTGGTTAGTGACGAAGATCAGGCCGTCGACGTGATTGCGTTCGATCAACTGCAGATATTCGATCTCGCGCCCCGGCCGGTTGAGGGTCGCGTGCAATGAGACCGCGAGCTTTTTTTCATCGGCCGCCTGCTCCACGGCGGCGACGAGGGTCGCGAAGAAGGGATTGGCGATATCGGGCACGACGAGACCGATCGTATCCGAACGCCCCCTGCTTAACCGACGCGCATGCGGGTTCGGCCGGTAGTTCAGCGTCTTGATCGCATCCTCGATGCGTTTCTTGGTCTGGAAGGGAAGATCGAGGCTGCCGTTGACGAAACGCGACACAGTGGTGACCGACACACCGGCGGCCGCCGCAACATCCTTCAAGCTTGGTGTCGTTCCCTTGGCCATTGACTGGACCTATTGTAAAGCGGTTTAGTAAAGCGCTTTACAAGACAATATCGATTGCTCGCCGTTGTCAACAGCGTTGATCGTGCGGGATTTGTTTTTCTTGCGATCCGATCGAAGCTCGACCGGACAGGCCCTCAGGCGATCGTCGGGTCGAGCTTGTCGCGCAGCCAGTCGCCGGTCGTGCTTTCGAGATCTGGCTCGAGGGCGTCACCCGGTTCGATTTTATGATAATTCCAAGCCGACAGGCTGCTGCCTTTATATGACGTGGTCCGTCGACGCGTCGAAGAGATGGATCTGGTCCGGATCGACCGAAAGTCCGATCATGTCTCCTGCCTTGACCCTGTCGCGGCGCGTCTCGACGATCGTCAGTTCCGGCTGGGTCTCCGCGACGATGAAGGTCGAGGAGCCGGTCGATTCGACGAAGGCGATCGGCACATCGAAGCTGCCATGTCCGGGCTCGACGACGCCGATATGTTCCGGCCGGATGCCGGCGATGAGCTTACGTCCGGGCTCGATGGCGCGTGATATCGCAAGCGTCTGCTTCACCGCGCCGAAGTCCAGGATCAGGCTCTTGCCGTCTTCCGCGGCAATCGCGGGAATGAAATTCATCGCCGGCGAGCCAATGAAACCGGCAACAAACCGGTTCGCCGGCCGGTCGTAGAGGTCGAGCGGCGCGCCCTGCTGTTCGATGATGCCGTCGCGCATCACCACCACATGGTCGGCCATCGTCATCGCTTCGACCTGGTCGTGCGTCACGTAGACGAAGGTTGCGTGCAGCCGGTCGTGCAGCGACCGAATTTCCTTGCGCATGTGGACGCGCAGCGCAGCATCGAGATTGGACAGCGGCTCGTCGAACAGGAAGGCCTTGGGATGGCGGATGATGGCGCGGCTCATGGCGACACGCTGGCGCTGACCGCCGGAAAGCTCGCGCGGATAGCGCTTCAGGAGATGCGAAAGACCTGTCGTCGCCGCTACGTCCTCGGCGGCCTTCTTGGCTTCCGTCTTGGCGATGCCGCGGATGCGAAGGCTGTAGGTCAGGTTTTCCTCGACCGTCATATGCGGATAGAGCGCATAGGACTGGAACACCATGGCGACGTCGCGCTTGCGTGGCGGCACGCCGTTCATCAGCTCGCCGGCAATCCTAAGATCGCCCGACGAAATGCTTTCGAGGCCGGCAAGCGAGCGCAGCAGTGTGGACTTGCCGCAGCCCGAGGGGCCGACGAGCGCGACGAAAGTGCCCTTGGCGATCGAAAGGTCGATGTTCTTCAGGGCGTGAAAGGCGCCGTAATATTTGTTGACGCCTCTGAGCTCGATCTGTGTGGTCATTTGAGGGCTCCAGAGGTGAGGCCGGATACGATGCGGCGCTGCAAGAGAACGAAGATGGCAAGGATCGGCGTCACATACATCGTGGCGTAGGCCATGATGTTGTTCCACTCGTTGGTGTTCGGCCCCATGAATGAGTTGAGGCCGACGCTTGCCGGCTGAAGGTCGACCGCCTGGATCATCGACTTCGAATAGACGAATTCGCCGAAGGCCTGCATGAAGATCAGGATGGCGCTGACGAGGATGCCGTTGCGGGCAAGCGGCAGCACGATGTTGAAGAAGGCGCCGACGCGCGAATTGCCGTCGACCAGGGCCGCCTCCTCCAGTTCTTGGGGAACGCTCATGAAGGTGGCGCGCACCAGGATGACGAAGAAGGGCATGCTCTTTGCCGCGACAGCGATGATGACGGCAAGACGCGGAGTGGAAAGCAGGCCGAGTTGCGAGAAGCCGACGAAGATCGGCGTGATCATCAGCGATGCCGGCAGGACCTGCAGCATCAGGATCAGGAACAGGCCGATATCCACCCAGACATTGCGATATCTGGCGAGCACATAGGCGCAGCCGACGCCGAGCAGGGTGATGAGCGCCATGGAGCCGAGTGCGATGACCAGCGAATTCCAGAGATAGCGGCCCATGTCGCGGCTTTCCCAGACATAGGCATAGGTGCCCCATTGGGGTGCAGCCGRCCAGAAGCTCGGCGGGGTCGCGAACATCTCCGAGCCGCTTTTCAGCGCGGTGATGTACATCCAGTAGAGCGGGAACAGATAGATCGCCGCCATGACGACCGATATGGCGAGCATCAGGCGATCGCGGTTCGTCGTCATCATCCGCGCACCTCGTGGCGTGTGGACCGGACATAGACGACGGACGCGAACATAACGAAAACGATCATGATGACGGAGATCGTTGCGCCCTTGGCGAAGTCGTATTGGCGGAAGGAGAGATCCCAGGCCCAGTATTGCGTGACATTCGATGAATTGTTCGGCCCGCCCGACGTGATCGCGGCGAAAAGATCGAACTGCTGCAAGGTGAAGATCAGGCCAAGCGCGATGATGGCGCCGATGGTCGAGCGCATCATCGGCAGTGTGATCGTCCAGAAGCGCTGCCAGACATTGGCGCCGTCGAGTTCGGCCGCTTCGTAGAGATCGGCGGGAATGCCGGCAAGGCCGACGGAAAGCAGGATCATGTTGAACGAGGTGCCGAGCCAGACATTGGCGATGATGACGGCATAGAGCGAGTAATGCGGGTCCGAGCGCCAGAAGATGTTGCCCGAGATGATGCCGCTTTCCTTCAGAATGAAATTCAGCACGCCGAAATCGCCCGACAGAATCCAGTTCCAGATGGCGCCGACGACGAGGCCGGGCATTACCCAGGAGACGAGGAACAGGCCGCGCATCCATGAAGCGCCGGGAAAATTGACCCAGAAGAACAGCGCCAGGCCGAAGCCGATCAGGAACTGGCCGGCGATGGAGCCGACGACGAAGATGACGGTGTTGTAGAGGATCGGCAGCGTTTCCGGCTGCGCGAAGAGGTCGGTATAATTCTTGAAGCCGACGAAGGGACGCGAGAAGGTCCCGAGGCTGAACATGTCGACCTCCTGGAAGCTCATCACGACATTGTAGATCAGCGGCAGCCCCGCCATCAGGAACAGAAAGCCGAGCGGGAAAGCGACCAGCACGATATCGAAACCGCGGCCGTCCCTGACGCTCATCAGGATCCTCTTCATGGGTCCTCCGATACTCCGAACGGGGCCGCCTGGCGCATGATGCGGAAGACGGCCCCTGCCGGGAGGAAATGATGAGATGAACCGAGGTTCATCCGGTTAAAAGACGCGTTGCTTCCGGTTCCTCTTCTCCCCGCTGGGGAGAAGAGGGAGCAAGCGGCTCTCTCGCAGCCAATGATCAGCCTAGTACTGCCTTGATCTTGTCGGCTGCCTGGTCGAGCGCGTCTTTCGGGCTCATCTGGCCGGTCAGCGCTGCCTGGATCGCGTCCTGGATCGCCTTGGAGATCTTCGGCCATTGCGGATGCGGGCCGCGCGGCTTGGCGTATTTCAGCTGTTCGAGGAAGACCTTGAGGGCTGCATCCTTCAGCGGCTGGCCGGTCTCAGGGATCGAGATGTCGGAACGGGCCGGAAGCTGGCCGAAGTTCTTGAACATCTTGTCGTCCTGCGAGGCGAAATATTCGAGCGCCTTGAAGGCTTCGGCCGGATGTTTGCTGGTGGCGAAGATCGCCCAGTTGAAGTCGCCCATGGCCGAGGAGCGTTCAGCCCCTTCCTTGGGAACCGGGAGCAGAGTGACGCCCCAGTCGAACTTCGCTTCCTGCGTCATGCGGTCGAGCTCCCACGGACCCGAGATCGCCATTGCCGCATTGCCTGAGTTGAAGGTGCCGGTCGAATCCCACTGGCCGCGCGTTAAGGTGTCGGGAGAAGCAAGCTTCTCGTCCATGATCGTCTTCCAGATTCCGAGCGCCTTCACCGCACCATCAGCATTGATGTGCTCATAACTGCCGCCGCCCATCTGTGCCCAAGGAAGGAACTGGAAGGTGCCCTCCTCGTTGGCCTTGGCCGAGAAGGCGAGACCGTAGACGTTCTTGGCGGGGTCGGTCAGCTTGCGCGCATCCTCGACCAGTTCGTCCCAGGTCTGCGGCGGCTTGCTCGGGTCGAGACCCTTGGCCTTGAACATGTCCTTGTTATAGTAAAGCGCGATCGTATTGGTCGCCTTCGGCACGCCAAAATACTTGCCGTCCCACTCGACTGATTTCAGCGGGCCGGGGAAATAATTCTCCGGTTTGATGACGGTCGACTTGGCGATCATGTCAGTGAGATCGAGGAAGGCGCCGCGCGACGAGAACAGCGCATGCTCCGGATTGTCGACAGCGATGATGTCGGGCGCCTGGCCGGTCGCATAAGCGCGCATGGCCTCGGTGACGACGTCGTCGAACTGGATCAGCCGGTATTCGATCTTGATGCCATTGTTCTGGGCGTTGAACTCTTTGACGAGGTTCGGCGCCGGCTGGGTGTCTTTGTCCAGCGACCAGAGCGTCAGCGTGACTTCCTCGGCCTTGGCCGAAAGACCAAACAGCGAGACGCCTGCAAGCGCGAGAGCGCCCAGAATTGCATTTTTGCGGATAGCCATGGTTCTCCTCCTTTGTGGTTATCCCCGTTTCCGGCAATTCCTCCTTGCCGGAGACGATATCATCAGATGGGATCGACGACGAATTCGCCGCCCCGGGCATGCTTGAGGTGGTTCAGCGCATAGACCTGGCCGGTCATTTCAAGCGCGTCGCGATAGACGGGGTCGTGCCAGCCTTCGATGTCGATCGAGCCGGACCAGCCGGCAAGGCGCAGCTCGGAAATGATGTCGGTCCAATTGCTGTCGCCGAAGCCCGGCGTGCGCATGAAGACGAACTTCTCCTTGCCGAAGATGCCGTGTTCCTTGATGACCTCCCAGCGAATGGTCGCGTCCTTGCCGTGGACGTGGAAGAACTTGTGCGCCCATTTGCGGATCTGCGGCAAAGGGTCGATCAGATAGACCATCTGATGGCACGGTTCCCATTCCAGCCCGATATTGTCATCCGGCGTCTCGTTGAAGATCAGCTCCCAGGCATCGGGATTGTGGGCGATGTTCCAGTCGCCGCTTGCCCAGTTGCCGTCCATGGCGCAATTCTCGAAGGCAATCTTGACGCCCTTGTCGGCCGCCCGCTTGGCGAGTTCGCTCCAGATCTGCCTGTAGCGAGGCAGGCTGTCGGTCAGTGGCTTGCCGCGGATGCGCCCGGTGAAGCCGGCAACGCAGGTGGCGCCGAAGTGATGGGCATTGTCGATGCAGTGCTTCCAGCCCTGCAACGTCTCGAGGTCGATTGCGGTCTCTTCCAGCGGATTGCCGAACATGCCGAGCGTCGAGATGGTGATGTCGCGGTCGCCGATCGCATCGAGGCAGCGCTTGCCGAGTTCGGCAAGATCCTGGCCTTTGGTCGTCTGCCAGAAGAAGGGTTCGAAGCTTTCGAAGCCCATGCCGGCGATCTCGCCGATGCGGGTTGCGGCATCGCCCTTGTTGCCGCTGACCATGGTACCTATACGAATGGATTTTGCTGGGTTGCTCACGTCACTTCATCCTATGCTGAAATTTCGACACGCCTGCCCGTCTTGGCGCTTTCGATTGCGCCGAAGACCATGGCAAGGCTTCTGATATTGTCGGAATTGACCGTCTCGGGCTGTGTGCCGGTGCCGATCGCCGCGATGAAGTCGGCGATGACGCTGGCGTGACCGTGGGTTTCCTCGTCATGTTCCGGACCGGGAACGTTTACGGCAGCGAAGCCGCGTAGAAGGCCGGGCTCTTCGCCGGCGATGGTCGCCCTGAAACTCTCTTCGCCATCCCAGGTGAGCATTCCCTTCGAGCCGACGAGGCGCCACTGGCTTTCCCAGCTGGTACGCTCGCCCTCGGCGCACCAGGAGCCGCGGTAGGTGAAGACGATGTCGTCGGAAAATTCGAAGATGGCATTGGCTGAGGCGCCATGCCGGTACCACGAACCCTTTGGATTGCGCTCGACGCAATAGACGGCAAGCGGCTTCCTGTCGGCAACGTAGCGCGCCGCATCGAAGGTGTGGATCGCCATGTCGAGAAGCAGGACGTTGTCCATCTCTTCGCGGAAGCCGCCGAAATGCGGCGCCAGGAAGAAGTCGCAATGGATGCCGGTGAGTTCGCCGATCGCGCCGCTGTCGACGAAGCGACGCAGACGCCTGACGCCTGATATGAAGCGACGGTTCTGGATGACGGCGTGGATGCGGCCGGTCTCGGCGGCAAGATTGACCAGCGCAGCGCCCTCGGCAAGCGAGGCCGCCATCGGCTTTTCGCTGAGCACATGGCAGCCGGCCTTGAGTGCCGTCGAAACGACGTCGTAGCGCGCAGCCGGAATGACGATGTCGAAGACCAGGTCGGCCTTCGTGGCCGTGATGACGTCGGACAGATCCGAACCGATGACGGCGCCATCAATGCCGAACTCCGCGGCAAGCTTTTCCGCCGTCTCCCGGTTCAGGTCGACAAGGCCGACGATGGTGATGGAGTCGGCCAGCAGAGGGTTGGAAGCGATGGCTCGCAACCAACCTTTGGACATAGCTCCGCACCCGCACAGAATGGCACTGAATTTCACGATTTCCTCCGAGGGAATGGCGCCAACTCCTCGTGACACGCACTCCGTAAACGTTTACGACTGTATGCGGAAACATTTTACCGTGTCAATAGAGGCGGAATGCGAAATTGCAGACTGAAGGAAAATCGCAGTCGATGAAGGGGATTCGCCAGCTTGCCGAATACCTGGACATCTCGATCGGCACGGTGTCCCGCGCGCTGAACGGCAAGCCCGACGTCAATGAGGAAACCCGCCGGCGGGTGCTGGCGGCGGCCGACGAACTCGGCTACGTCGCCAACCAGTCTGGGCGGAGCCTGAGGCAGGGGGAGACGAAGGTCATCGGGCTGATGATCGAATCCAGCAAGGAAACGGTCGAGAACGCCGACAACTTCTTCCTCGGCGTCACCAGCGGCCTGCAGAGCGTCCTTGCCCGCCACAAGCTCGACCTCATCATGTTGCCCTGCCCGAGCGACGAGGACCCGCACGAATATCTGAAGCGGATGGTGGCGCGGCGCATCGTCGATGCGATGATCATCTCGGACACGCAGCGCGTCGATCGGCGCATCGACTTTCTGTCGCGGGCGAAGATCCCCTTCGTCGCGCTCGGCCGCAGCCTTTCGGCCAGCAATTTTCCCTGGATCGATCTCGATTTCGAGGGCGTGGCCGACCATGCCGTCGAGCGGTTGATCGCGCTGGGACATCGCCGGATCGCAATCACTGCGCCGTCGAGCGAGGCCAACCTCGGCTATCTCTTTATCGAAAGCTATCGCCGCGCGCTCGAGCGGCACGATATTCCCTTCGACCCCTCGCTCGTCATCCGCGTCAAGTCGAGTGAACAGGGCGGCTATCAGGCGGCTCACGAGCTGCTGCTCCTCGAAGAACGGCCGACGGCGGTGATCCTGATCTACGAGCTGATGGCGATCGGCCTTTATCGCTGCCTGATGGAATCGGGCGTCATGCCCGGCCGCGACCTTGCGGTGATCGGCTTCCGCGACGCTCCGCGCGCACGGTTCCTGCAGCCCTCGCTCAGCTGCTTTCGCATGTCGCTCTACGATCTCGGCGTCGAACTCGGCCGGATGCTTCTCGCCAACATGCCGGTCTATCGAGAGTTTTATCCAGGCGACGGGCGCAACATTACCTGGCCGCTCGAACTGATGGCGGGCGAAAGCGACGCGTTTCGGGTTGGGGTCATGGCCTGAGCGCGATCGGCTTGCTTCCGGAAAGCAGAAAGCGAGGCCGTCCATTTCGGCGATCTTGTAAATCGAGCCGGATGTAGTATATTTCCTAACAAATGTAGTATGGATGATTTCGATGAAAATGTCCTTCATGACCAGTGCCGCCTTCAATCAGAATCCGAGCAAAGCGAAGAAGGAGGCGAGCGAGCAGCCACTCGTGATCACCGATCACGGTGAGGCAGCCTACGTGCTTGTCAGCTATGCCGAATTCCAGGCGAACTGGAAGGCGCCCAAGACCCTTTTTGCGGCCCTGCGCGATCCGGGGGCCGATGAAAGAGAGTTCGAACCTGAGCGGCTGAACTTCGACAACAGGACCGTCGAGTTCTAATGGCATTTCTGCTCGACACGAATGTCATCTCTGCTGCGCGAAGGGTCGAACGGCAGGCGGCGGAATTCCAGAACTTCATGAAGGAGTTTTCGGTCGCCGATGCCTATCTCTCGGCGATCACCATTATGGAAATCCAGTTCGGCATCCAGCGCGAGCGGGCAAAGGATCCTGGTTTCGCCGAGGATCTCCGCCGCTGGATGGATGAGATCGTACTTGCCGAATTCGCCGAACGCATCCTGCCCTTCGATGCCGCAACGGCAAGCCGGGCCGGCCTGCTGCCGACCCCGGACAAGCGCCCCTCCGCCGATGCGATGATCGCCGCCACCGCGCTGGAGCACGAGCTGAAACTGGTTACGCGCAATGTCGCGCATTTCATCCCGCTCGGGATCGAATGCATCGATCCCTGGCGCTTTGCCGGCCTGCAAACCTAAGCACCAGCAGCAAAGAACCGGTTCTCCGGCCGCGGCAATCCGAGATGCTCGCGCAGCGTCGTGCCTTCGTATTCGCTGCGGAACAGGCCGCGGCGCTGAAGCTCGGGAACCAACCGTTCGGTGACGTCGAGGAGACCCTGCGGCAGATAGGGAAAGACGACGTTGAATCCGTCCGAGCCTTCCTCGTCCAGCCAGCGCTCCATGTCGTCGGCGATACTTGCCGGCGTGCCGACGAAGGCAAGGCCGGCATAACCGCCATAACGCTGCGCCAGCTGCCGCACCGTCAGATTTTCTTCCGCGGCAAGCTTCAGCACCTGGGCGCGGCCGGTCTTGCTGGCATTGGTGTCGGGAATATCTGATGGTAGCGGTGCGTCGGGATCGAAGCCCGAAGCGTCATGGCCGAGCGCGATCGAAAGCGAGGCGATGGCGCTGTCGTAATGCACCAGGCTGTCGAGCGTGGCGCGTTTGGCGCGGGCCTCCTCGATGCTGTCGCCGACGATGACGAAGGCGGCGGGCAGAATCTTCAGATGGTCGCGGTTGCGGCCGATGGCTTCCATGCGGCCTTTGATATCGGCATAGAGCGCCTTGCCGGCGGCAAGATCGCGCGGCGAACAGAAGACCATCTCGGCGGTCTCCGCGGCAAGCTGGCGGCCAGGGTCCGACTGGCCGGCCTGGACGATGACGGGCCAACCCTGCGGCGGCCGGGCGACATTGAGCGGCCCACGGACGCTCAGTTCCTCGCCCTTGTGGCCAAGCACATGCATCTTTGCCGGATCGAAGAACAGGCCACTTTCCCGGTCGCGCATGAAGGCATCGTCGGCGAAGCTGTCCCAGAGCCCGGTTACCACGTCGTAGAATTCCCGGGCGCGATGATACCGCTCGCCGTGTTCCACATGTTCGTCGAGGCCGAAATTGAGTGCGGCGTCGGGGTTCGAGGTCGTGACGATGTTCCAGCCGGCGCGGCCGCCGCTGATATGGTCGAGCGAGGCGAAACGCCGGGCGATGTGATAGGGCTCGTCGAAGGTGGTGGAGGCCGTGGCGACAAGGCCGATGCGCTCCGTCACCGCTGCCAGCGCTGATAGCAATGTGAAGGGCTCGAAAGAGGTCACGGTGTGGCTGCGCCTCAGCGCCTCGACCGGCATGTTGAGCACGGCGAGGTGATCGGCCATGAAGAAGGCGTCGAATTTTGCCCGCTCCAGCGCCTGCGCGAAGGACTTCAGATGGGCGAAATTGAAATTGGCGTCGGGATAAGAACCGGGATAGCGCCAGGCGCCGGTATGCAGGCTGACAGGACGCATGAAGGCGCCAAGGCGCAACTGCCGTGAACGGGTCATGATTTTCCTCATGGATCGGGCAAGGCGGTCGCCCTGCCCCGCATTGGTCGTTCTTTCTGCAACCGGCGCGGTGACGCACCTGACATCGATTACGTAGGAGGTCGCCGTCGTCAAATCGAGACCGGAAGCGCCAGTTCTGGGCAGGATTTTTATCGCTTCCCAGGCGACGTCGTCGCACGAGTGCCGGACCGCAACACTAATCGCCGCGGTCTAAGCCTGATAAGCAAACACTTTTCATTTTCCATCGCATCTATAGAATTTGTGCTCTTATCTCGACGCTTAATTTCTTTCACCGATAGGCCCGTCAGAATTGGAGACATCGATGA
>NZ_JBFUAY010000087.1:0-24175 GCF_056406015.1 Rhizobium sp. P1_E1
GCACGCGATGCACCGACGGCAGCACCGAGCTTGTCGGCAAGCGGCAGGATGACCTCCCTGAACTTCTCGGCAGAGCCGAGTGCGCGGCCGCCGGAGATGATGATCTTGGCAGAGGTCAGCTCCGGACGGTCGGAGGCCGACAGCGCGTCCCTGACGAAGGTCGACAGCCCCGGATCGGAAACCGCCGGGATCGCCTCGACGGTGGCCGAACCACCTTCCGGCGAAGAGGCAAAGGATGCGGTGCGCACGGTGATCACCTTTTTGGCATCGGTCGCCTGCACCGTCTGGATGGCATTGCCGGCATAGATCGGCCGTTTGAAGGTGTCAGCAGAGATCACCTCGATGATCTCGGAGACCTGGGCGACATCGAGCAGGGCTGCCACCCGCGGCAGCACGTTCTTGCCGACCGAGGTGGCGGCCGAGATGATCGTGTCGTAGCTTCCCGCCAGCGAGACGATCAGGTCGGCCAGCGGTTCGGCGAGATTGTTGGCGAGTTCGTCGCTTTCGGCGAGCAGCACCTTGGAGACGCCGGCAAGCTTGGCAGCCGCATCAGCAGCAGGCTTGGCAGCCTTGCCGGCAACCAGCACATGCACGTCGCCGCCAATCTTGGTTGCAGCCGTCAGCGTCTTGGCGGTCTGGTCGGACAGGCTTGCATTGTCGTGGTCAGCCAGAAGAAGAATGGTCATGATGATGGTTCCTGTTCCAACCTGATTACAGCACGCCGGCTTCGTTTTTGAGCTTGTCGATGAGTTCGGCGACCGACTTGACCTTGACGCCGGCCTTGCGGCCCGACGGCTCCTCGGTCTTCARGACCTTGAGGCGCGGCGTGGTCGAGATGCCGAAATCATCAGGSSTCTTCTTGTCGAGAGGCTTCTTCTTCGCCTTCATGATATTCGGCAGCGAGGCATAACGCGGTTCGTTCAAGCGCAGATCCGTGGTGACCACCGCCGGCAGCTTGATCTCGATCGTCTGCAGGCCGCCATCGACCTCGCGGGTCACCTGAGCCTTGCCATCGCCGATCTCGATCTTCGAGGCGAAGGTCGCCTGGGGCATGCCCAGCAGCGCCGCCAGCATCTGGCCGGTCTGGTTGCTGTCGTCATCGATCGCCTGCTTGCCGACGATGATCAGGCCGGGCTGTTCGGCATCGGCGACAGCCTTGAGGATCTTGGCGACAGTGAGCGGCTCGATCTGATCGTCGGTCTCAACCAGGATCGCCCGGTCGGCGCCCATGGCAAGTGCGGTGCGCAGCGTCTCCTCGGCCTTGGCTGGACCGATCGAAACGACGACCACTTCCTCGGCCTTGCCGGCTTCCTTCAGCCGCAACGCCTCTTCCACCGAGATCTCGTCGAACGGGTTCATCGACATCTTCACATTGGCAAGCTCGACACCCGTGCCATCCGGCTTCACCCGGATCTTCACGTTGTAGTCGACAACCCGTTTGACTGGGACGAGTATCTTCATGGGCAACCCCCCTTTATTTCTAAACTGCTGGCCGTCAGTTCGGCCGTTCGGCAAGCAATGCCCAGAAGGCGAAGAACGGCGTGTCAAGCGACCTCATGGCATGTTTGATGCCAGGGACATTATAGAAGGATCCGCCGATACCTGGCGAAAACCAGTCCCCTTCCCCCTGCTGGAACTCTCCCTCGGAAAGCACGAGATAGACTTCCTCAGGCGCATGGTCGTGATCGGGATAGCGCACGTGAGGCGCCATCAACGTCACGCCGATCCACAGGTCGCTCCGCTCCTCCAATCCTCCCGGGCCGATAATCATCGCATTGGCATGCCCATCGACAAAATTGTCGCTGGCCGTGTGGTCATACTTGGTGCGCCGATGCCATTCAAGCATTGGCTCGATGCCTTTGAACCCCTCGATCAAACGCGTCAGCGAAGGATAGGACGTATCGACGGAAAGCGCCACATCAAGGAGAGCGCACACAGGCAATCGGCCTCCCTCCCCCGCACGCGCCGTTCCCGGGCGCTCCAGCGCAGCAGAAATCTGACGAATCGAGCGGCGAGCCTCCGGGGTATTCGTGAACTGGTCGAAAGCCACAAAAATTGCATCCAGGAAAATCTGGAGGCTTTCATTGCGTAAACTCATGACATCACCTCCCGAGACGATCGGCCGACAAGCGGCCCACTCTTGCAATCAGATATCTTTCGCGATGCGCAACCCGTCATAGACGGCTGCATGCGTGTTGCGTGCGGCAACGGCATCGCCGATCCGGAACAGCTGGAACTTGCCATCAGGATTGCGGATCACGGACTGAGGTTCTCCGGAAAGAAGCTGATCGTGCGACATTTCGCCGAGATTGCTCGAGCTGGGTTTCAGTTCGAAATAGAGTTCATCGAGCGGAATGGTCCCATGATTGACGACGATCTGGTCGAAGCTCTGCTGCTTGGCAATCCCGCCGTAATCGCTGCCGACATGGGCGACGAGCTGGTTGCCGCTCTTTTCGACGGCTTCCAGACGGTAGGTGACGGTGAAGGTCACGTCATGCTTCTGCAGAGACCGCATATAGGGCACGAGATTCATGGCCATGACCTCGGGCGCGAAGGACCGGTCCGGCGTCATGATCTCGACCTTGGCGCCTGCCTTGGCGAGAAACTCCGCCGCCTGCAGGCCGGCATGATCGCCGGCGTCGTCGAAGATCAACACGTTGGTTCCAGGCTTCACGTCGCCGGAGATGATGTCCCATGACGAAACCACCAGCTCGTTGCCGCTCRCCAGGACCTCGGTATGCGGCAGGCCGCCGGTTGCGATGATGACGACATCGGGATTCTCGGCCTCGATGGTGTCCGCTTCCGCCCAGGTGTTGAAGTGGAAGGTGACGTCGTATTTCTCGCACTGGCTCATGCGCCAGTCGATGATGCTGATCATTTCCTTGCGGCGCTCGCTTTGAGCGGTGAGCCGGATCTGACCGCCGGGATTGTTCGCCGCTTCGAAAACGACGACCTGGTGGCCGCGTTCTCCGGCGACGCGCGCCGCTTCCAGACCGGCCGGGCCGGCGCCGACGATGACGACCTTTTTCTTGGCGTCGGCCTTCGCCACGATATGCGGCATGGTCAGTTCGCGGCCGGTGGCGGCATTGTGGATGCAGAAGGCCGCCCCGCCCTGGTAGATACGATCGAGACAGTAATTGGCGCCGACACAGGGACGAATATCGTCTTCCCGCTTTTCGATGATCTTGCGGACGATATGCGGGTCGGTCATGTGGGCGCGGGTCATGCCGACCATGTCGACCTTGCCGGAGGCGATCGCGTAGCGCGCGGTGGCGACGTCAGGGATTTTCGCCGCATGGAAGGTCGGAAAGTTGGTTGCGGCGCGAATTTCGCCGGCGAAATCGAGATGCGGCGAATTCGCCATGCCCTGGATCGGGATCACGTCGGTGAGGCCCGCATCGGTATCGATGTGGCCGCGAATGACGTTCAGGTAATCGATGAGGCCGCTTTCCTTCAGGCGCCGGGAGATTTCCAAGCCTTCGGCTTTGCCGGTACCGCCGGGAAGACATTCGTCGGCGGTATAGCGCACGCCTAGAATGAAGTCGTTCCCCACTCTTTGCCGGATTGCCCTGAAGACGTCGAAACAGAAGCGCAAACGGTTATCGAGCGATCCGCCATAGGGGCCGTCGAGCTCGTTGGTGAGCGGCGAGGTGAACTGGTCGATCAGATGGCCGTAGGCCTCCAGTTCGACACCGTCCATGCCACCCGCCTTCATGCGTTCGGCAGCGTCGGCGAAATCCTTGATGATGCGCTCGATGTCCCAATCTTCCACCTTCTTCGGGAAGGCCCGGTGGGACGCTTCGCGCTGATGCGATGGCGCCACCACAGGCAGCCAGTCGCCCTTGTCCCAGCGTGTGCGCCGGCCGAGATGGGTGAGCTGGATCATGATCGCCGCTCCCTCTTCATGCACGGCGTCGGTCATCTCCCTGATCCAGGGCACGATCTCGTCCTTGTAGGCGAGCAGGTTGTTGAAGACCGGCGGGCTGTCCCTGGAAACCGCGGCCGAGCCGGCCGTCATCGTCAAGGCCACGCCGCCCTTTGCCCGCTCCACCGTATAGGCGCGATACCTCTCCTTCGGCATGCCGTCTTCCGGATAGGCCGGCTCGTGGGAGGTGACGATGATGCGGTTGCGCAGTTTCAAATGCTTGAGCTGGTAGGGCTGCAGAAGGGGATCGTTCGACATGGGCCGTGGTTCCGGATTAAAAACGTCAGAGCCGACGCTAAGCACAATGTACATATGTGTCAATGTTGAAAACATCTGGGTCGTCATTTTCGACACCAATGTACATTTTCCTTGTGCGCTGCCGTATAATTTGATAGGAGATAGCTTATGGATCAGGCTCTGAACGACACTGGCTGGCGGGGATCACAAGAGGGATGGCTGGAAGCAGCTTACCACTCGCTGCTGGATTCCGGCGTGGATTCGGTGAAAATTCTGCCGCTGGCGAAGAGGCTCAATCTCTCGCGCACGAGCTTCTACTGGTTCTTCAAGGATCGGGAGGAGCTGTTGGCCGGGCTCGTGGCGCGGTGGCGCGACAAAAATACCGGCAACATCGTCAAGCAATCCGAAGCCTACGCGGAATCGCTCGCCGAGGCGATGCTCAACGTCTTCGACTGCTGGCTCAACAATGATCTGTTCGACGCCAGGTTCGAATTTGCCGTGCGCAGCTGGGCGCTGCAGTCCGACGAGATTCTCGCCGAGGTCCGGCAAGCCGATCAGCTCCGGCTGGAAGCCCTCAAGCGCATGTTTATCCGGTTCGGGCTACCAGAAGCGACATCAGATGTCCGAGCGCGAACAACTTACCTCGTGCAGATCGGATATATCTCCATGCAAGCTAAGGAGGAACTCGCCGTCCGCATGAAACGGATTCCCGAATATATCGCGATCTACACCGGCGAAGTGCCGCAGCAGAGGGAGCTCGATCGCTTCTTCTCCCGGCATGGCTATAGGCCGGGTTAGGGAAAGCCGAGATGAGCGTTTCCTTGAGGATCGGTATAATTGGTGGCGGCGGTTGGCTTGGCGGAGCAATCGCCGGCTCGATCCTCGATGCCGGCCTGGTCGAACCTCAAAAACTCTCCCTCTCCTATCGCAGCGAAGAGCCGCGCCGCTTCCCGAATTCTTTCTTGACCACCGACAATCAGGCGCTTGCCGACCGTTCGGACGTGATCATTCTTTCCGTCCGCCCTGATGACTGGCATGCTCTTGATGTCGATGCCGGCGGCAAGCTCGTCATCTCAGTCATGGCGGGCATCCGCCTGGACGCACTTTCGGACCGCCACAACACCGGTCGCGTCGTCCGCGCCCTGCCGAATGCCGCCGCCGAATTGGCCAAGTCCTATACACCCTGGATTGGCGCGAGCGATGTCACCGAAGACGACCGGGCGCTCGTCCGCGCGATTTTTCAGGCATGCGGATCTGAGGACGAGGTCGCAAGGAAAAGCGACATCGATTACCTCACCGGCCTGTCCGGGTCCGGACCGGCTTTCCCGGCATTGCTCGCCGCCGCCATGATGAGCGATGCCGTCGCCCATGGCCTGCCGGCGGAGATTGCGCGGCGCGCCGTCAACACGGTGATGACAGGCGCCGGTCGCCTGCTGGAGCGCCGCGACGAATGTCCCGATGAGGTTGTTCAAACCTTTGTCGGCTATCGCGGAACCACGGCGGCGGCCATCGAAGGCATGCGCGCGGCCGGGTTCGACGCTTCGGTTGCGGAGGGACTATCGGCAGCATTCAAGAAATCGGTGAGTATGGGAGACGCTTCCTGACAACCGTTGGAGCGGGTCCTGCGGCGCCCCGCTCAGCAAAACTGGCCGCTAAACAGAGGGAACGAGAATGAAAAAACTACTCGCATCGACATGTCTGACGTTTGGCCTGATGGGCGGGGCGTCTTTCGCCAGCGCCGCCGAATGCGGCACTGTGACCATTGCCAGCATGAACTGGCAGAGTGCGGAGGTTCTCTCTAACCTCGACAAGCTCATCCTGAACGAAGGTTATGGCTGCGCCGCCGAAATCACCGTCGGCGATACCGTCCCGACGATTACCTCGATGGCCGAAAAGGGCCAGCCGGACATCGCGCCGGAAGCCTGGATCGACCTGCTGCCGGATGTCGTCAAGAAGGGGACGGATGAAGGCCGGATCGTCCAGGTCGGCTCTCCGCTGCCCGATGGCGGCGTACAGGGCTGGTGGATTCCCAAATATCTGGCCGACGCCCATCCCGATATCAAGACCATCGGTGATGTGCTGAAGCATCCGGAACTCTTCCCCGATCCTGAGGATTCGAAGAAGGGCKCCATCTACAACGGGCCGCAGGGCTGGGGCGGCACCGTGGTGACCACGCAGCTCTACAAGGCCTTCGAAGCCGAGAAGGCAGGCTTCACCCTCGTCGACACCGGTTCAGCTGCCGGCCTCGACGGTTCGATCGCCAAGGCCTACGAACGCAAGGAAGGCTGGGCCGGCTATTACTGGGCACCAACCGCGCTGCTCGGCAAGTATCAGATGGTCAAGCTGGAAGCCGGCGTGCCGAACGACGCTGCCGAATGGAAGCGCTGCAATACCGTCGCCGATTGCCCCGATCCGAAGCCGAATGCATGGCCGGTCGATCACGTGGTGACCCTGGTTGCCAAGCCTTTTTCGGAAAAGGTCGGGCCTGAGGTCATGGACTACCTGACGAAGCGCTCCTGGAGCAATGAGACGGTCAACAAGCTGATGGCGTGGATGACCGACAACCAGGCAACCGGCGAGGATGGTGCCAAGCACTTCCTGAAAGAAAACAAGGACCTGTGGACCAAGTGGGTCTCGCCTGAGGCAGCTGCGAAGATCGAAGCTGCTCTTTAAGACCGACTATTGCGGTGCGCCTAAAGCGCACCGCCTCTCGCTGCCGATAAAATCAAAAAGACTGCCGCGGCTCTTTGAAGAAAAAGGGGAACCGAATGGAATGGTTTTACAAATTCCCGCATATGGATGACGACGCCCTTCGCAATCTGAAGAAGGCGATCGATGACGGCTTTCGCACATTTACCCGCACCTATGGCGACGCAATCGAAAGCCTCTTCTCCCCGCTGCAGCATTTCCTCATCGCCGCCGACCGCTTCATGACGCAGACGCCGTGGCCGATCATTACTGCAATCATCCTTGTCATCGCATGGTTTGCGAGCCGCAGCCTGAAGATCGTCTTCGGCTGTCTCGTCACGCTGCTGCTGATCGGCTATTTCGACATGTGGGACGATACGATGCGGACGGTCTCGATGATCTTCGTCTGTACCGTGCTCTCCATTGCCATCGGTATCCCGATGGGGATCTTGATGGCGCGTTCCGACCGGCTGCAGCGCATCATCAATCCGATCCTCGACGTCATGCAGACGATGCCGAGCTTCGTCTATCTCATCCCTGTCGTCATGCTGCTCGGCATCGGCAAGGTGCCGGGACTGATCGCAGTGGTCATCTATGCGATACCGCCGATGATAAGGCTGACCGACCTCGGCATCCGCCTGGTCGACAAGGACGTGCTGGAGGCGGCCGACGCCTTCGGGACATCGAGTTCGCAGAAACTGTTCAAGGTCCAGCTGCCGTTGGCGCTTCCCACCATCATGGCCGGCATCAACCAGACCATCATGATGGCGCTCGCCATGGTGGTCGTCGCCTCGATGATCGGCGTCCAGGGCCTGGGCCAGCCGGTTCTGAAGGCCATCGCCAACCAGTACTTCACGCTGGGTATTTTCAACGGCCTTGCCATCGTCGGCATCGCCATCATCTTCGACCGGGTCAGCCAGGCGTATGGCAAGAGGCTCCAGAAGCATCGGGAGATCGTCCATGGCTGATCAACGTTTCGGCGGCATCAAGATCCRCCACCTTTACAAGATCTTCGGTCCCAACCCTGCCGCTCATGTCGATGCCGTCAAAAAGGGATTGTCGAAGACCGAGCTCAACGAAAAGCACGGCCACGTGCTGGGCCTGAAAGATATCAATGTCGAGATACCCTCGGGCCGCATCCAGGTCATCATGGGCCTTTCGGGTTCGGGCAAGTCGACGCTCATCCGCCACATCAATCGTCTGATCGATCCGACCGCTGGCGAAGTGCTTGTCGACGGCGTCGATGTCGTGAAAATGAACGAGACCGAATTGCGGACGTTTCGCCGGCACCAGACGGCAATGGTGTTTCAGAAGTTCGCGCTTCTGCCGCATCGGAATGTTCTCGACAATACCATCTTCGGCCTCGAAGTGCAGGGCATGGAGCGCTCGAAAGCCGCCGACGTCGCCATGCGCTGGCTGGAGCGGGTCGGCCTGAAAGGTTTCGAGAGCAAATACCCCAATCAGTTATCGGGCGGCATGCAGCAGCGCGTCGGGCTGGCCCGAGCCCTCTCGAACGATGCTCCCGTTCTGCTGATGGACGAGGCCTATTCGGCGCTCGATCCTTTGATCCGCACGGATATGCAGACGGTCCTTCTCGATATTCAGAGGGAGATCAAGAAAACCATCGTCTTCATCACCCACGATCTCGATGAAGCCCTTCGCCTGGGCGATCAGATTGCGATCCTGCGCGATGGCGAAGTCATCCAGCAGGGCACCAGCCAGGACATCGTTCTGCGTCCGGCCGACGCCTACATCGCCAACTTCGTCAAGGAGGTCAATCGAGGCCGGGTCATCCAGGTCGATGCCGTCATGACACCCTTGCATTCCGGTGCTGCGCCCGGCGGATTGACGATTGCATCAGGTACGACCGTCGAAGAGGCTGTGCGGATGTTGGCATCGGCGCCGGACGACGATGCCAGGGTGCTTTCACCATCAGGAGAAGCTTTGGGGCTTGTCACCTTCCGCCAGCTCGCGGGTGCAATGGTGAACTCGCAGGAGGTGGCTCCCCGACGCGATAGCGCCCTTTCAGTCGCCCTCTGAAGTGCGTCGCAATCAACATGCCGCCATCTCTGCAGCGGCCAACTGGCTGGGTGAGGAACTGTGTTCGCACGGTTGCGATGTCGTCGAAATCGGAGACTGCGCCGCGCCAGGCACCTATGCCTTCTATGAGGGTAGACGAGCCGCATTGGAGCTGTGATGGCAAAGCAGAGGATGAGAATGCCGATCGACGAGCTCCGCCAATTGGCGCTCGAAGCCTGCCTCGCCTGCGGCAGCAGCCCGGCCATGGCGAAGGCGCTCGTCGATGCAACGCTTTCGGCCGCCTGCTTCGGTCGTACCGAGCTGGGTTTTCCGCATTTCGTCGATTATCTCACCAGCCTGCGCGACGGGCGGATCAACGGAGACGCCAAGCCCCGCTTCGACCACGTGCTGCCGGCCCTGATTTACGCCGATGCGGACGGCGGCATAGCGCAGCTCGGGTTTGACCTGATTTACGACGACTTCGTAAAGCGCGTGAAAACCTTCGGCATTTCAGTCTTCACGCAAAGAAACAGCTATACCGCCGGGGAACTGGGATATTACGTCCGGCGCCTCGCTGAGGACGGGTTGATAGCCATCGCCGCCGCCAACGGACCGGCTTTGATGGCCGCCGCCGAAGGCGGGGAGCGCGTCTACTGCACAAATCCGCTCGCTTTCGGCGCGCCTTTGCCGGAACCCTTGCCGCCCCTCGTCATCGACCAGGCGACGAGTGCGACGGCCTTCATAACTCTTGCCGAGGCGGCAAGGGAACAGTCGCCGATTGCGCACGGCATAGCCATCGACGAGACCGGCGCAATCACCACCGATCCTGTCAAGGCGATGCTCGGCGCCCTCCTGCCCTTCGGCGGCTATAAGGGCGCCAACATCGCTCTTATCGTCGAGATGCTTTCCGCGGGTCTTTCCGGGGCCGCCTGGTCGCTCGATGCGGGCCACTTTTTCTCGGGCGAGCACCCGGTGAATGCGGGAATGACCGTGATCGCGCTATTCCCCGCGGCCGTGGATACAGGTTTCCCGGAGCGCGCCGAGGCCCAATTGGAACGGCTGCGCTCCAAGGGAGTCCGTATCCCCGGAGACAGAGCAATGCCCGCGAGCGTCACGGAAACCGATAGTCTTGACGTCGATATAGGCGTGTTAGAAACGATCCGTCGCTTGTGCCTTCGGTGAGAAAATCATTGCTCAGCTCAAAGAATCGAATGCATCGTGCCCGGCGGCAGCATGCCGAAGTTCCCATCGTTCGTGCTAAATGAGAAATTGAAGATCTCTATCCACTCTGCGCAGGCCATGACGCGGAACACGCGGCTTCCACGAAGCGCTTGCCTATACATTTTGCGCAAGGTCAGTCCAGACTGCGTCACGAAAAGCCGGTTGGCCGACAATATCGGGGCCTGACAATTGCTCCATAGCTAAGGAACAGTAAGATCAATCTCGACCAAGGCCATGATGGTTGACGGTCCCAAAACCAAGCCCTTCCATCCGTTACCCCCAAAGGATGAAAGGGATCATACATACGCACTCCATCCCGTGCGTATGCTWGCATGCCTGTCTGCCTGCCGAAGGCCATCTTTAAGCGGTCCACTAAGAACCTTCGGCAGGCGACTGCGCAGCTCGCGAATTGGGGCGCTCTCTATCGGCTACAGCTGTAAAATCGCTCCTTCAGCGTAATCGTTTTATCAGCGGGTTGTCATCATCGCCGGCAGCGTGACGTCTTGCCAATGGCCGCGGGTTCTGTCAGTTCCTGATCTGGATGGGAACTAATGCATTCAACGGGTTGGTCTTTTTGACGTCTACCATACCCGAATTCGGCCTGCATCAGCTGGCACAAGCCGCTGATCTCGATGCCGGTATGACGCGGAGATCCACCTGCTCCGTTGCAAGCTGCTGCACTCTATCCAACAATCGTCTAATATACGTCCTAGGCCGCTCATCCATGCCGTCTACAGGCTCTGATGAAGCGCCGCAGCGCAGGACGACCATCCATGACGACTGGCAAGGCTGGCAGAGGTACGTGCACCAATCCGACACTCTCGCCGGCCGCGCGTCACGCTGGCACCTGCGAGCGCTGGAGAAAAGCATGTCGAAACAGTCACATCGAACAATGGGAGCAGCATGACGGAAAATAGCACTGCGCCATTCTCATTCCGATTTAGCGGTTCGTCCTTCGACAACATGGTCGAAACGCTCGGGGGGGCTTTTGGCGCATTTGATGCCGAGCCTGTCGGCCGCGCCCAGGACTTCCATTGGGGATTGGATTTCTCGGTATGTGACACCGCCGTCCTGCTCACCGGTTATCATGAGGCGGAGTTTCAGTTCAATATCGAGCCGACCGTCGATACGGCCGAATACCTGTCGATCGTCGTGCCGCGCAGCGGCGGCATGGGGGTAACCTATGGGTCCCGCGTCGCCGAGGCCGGGCAAGGAAAACTGCTTCTTTATAACAATTTCGAGCCCAATAGCGTCATCATGCATGGGCGATCGAACGTCATCGACGAGTTGCTGATCAACTGGCCTCTCATCCTGCAAACGATCGGCCAGACGTTCGAGATGCCGTTCAGCGGCTCCCTTGACCTGCTGCCCGAACTGGATCTGTCCAAACCGGAAGGCCGGTTGATCAACAATCTCACGGAAACGATCATCTCAGGCATGCGCGACGATGGCCCCTTGCTGCAGTCGCCGATCGCCATGGCGCATATGACGCAGGCGCTCGCCGATCTGGTTGTGCGCCTGGTGCCGCACCGGCTGTCGCATTTCCTGGAGAATGGCCCCGCCCTGATCGCCCCGCGACATGTGCGCCGGGCGATCGAATTCATGCACGCCAATATCGATCAGCCGATCACAATGCCGAAGGTGGCCGAAGCGGCCGGCGTATCCAGCCGGGCGCTCGAAACCGGTTTTCGTGCCTTCAGAGGAACCTCTCCCGCTGCCTATCTGCTGACGCTTCGGCTGCGTGCCGCGCGCCAGGATCTGCTCGATCCCGAGAGCAAGGAGACCATGAAGGCCATCTGCCTCAAATGGGGCTTCTTTCATTTCGGCCGGTTTTCCGCAGTCTATAAGACGACATACGGAGAATACCCTTCCGACACCAGGAAGCGCGTGATGCGGCGATAACGCATGGGGGTTTACGTCTCGTCTCGCGGCGGCAATGTGTAATRCACTCTCATTGTCCTCAGATCCCGCTTCACGATCTGCAGCATCCCTTCGCGTTCCGCCAGGGCGTTGAGCTCCCTGAGCACGAGAGAATGCGCGATCCCCAGCATGCGCGCAAAGGTGCGACTGTCACGGGCAATCCCCAAATCTGCGGCGACAAGGAGACCGGCCTGGATGGGTGTCAGCCTGTTATCCCTGCCTTGCGCCGCAGCGACGAGGGCGAGAAAGCGATCGGCCTCCGACGCTTCTTCGCTCACGCGGCTTTTCGTCGGCGGAAGGATACCATGATCGATTTCGAGGTGGGCGTATCGCTTTCCCTACCCGCGCTGCCAAGCGGCACGAGCACGTTCAGCTCGGGATAATATCCCGCTATGCTTCCCCTCGGAATATCATAGGGCACAAAGCGGAAATCCTCTGCGACACGCTCGATGCCGTCATCATGCTCGCCGATCACGTCGACCCGGTCGCCGGCCTTGGCATTCATCGCCGTCAGGTCGGCTGGGTGAATGAAGATGACCTGCCGCTCCCCATAGACGCCGCGATATCGGTCATCGAGACCATAGACCGTCGTATTGTATTGATCGTGCGATCGGAACGTCTGCAGGGCGAAACGCCCCTCTCCCTTTCGCGCCCGCTGATGCACCGTCTCCTCCGGAAGCGCCTCCGAAGAAAATGACGCCTTGCCTGCCGGTGTATGCCACTCCCGATGGGCGGCCGTGTTGCGCAGGTGGAAACCGCGCGGCTTGCGCAGGCGCGTATTGTAGTTTTCGAAGCCGGGAATGGTCGCCTCGATGTGATCGCGGATGCGGTCGTAGTCGTCGGCGAGCTCTGCCCAGTCGACCACGACGGAGCCGACCGTCGCCTGTGCAATGCCGGCAATGATGGCGACTTCCGAGAGGAGATGCGGCGAGGCAGGGCGATTGATACCGGCAGAACCATGCACCATGCTCATCGAATCCTCGACGCTCACGAGCTGTGAGTTGCCCGCTGCATTCATATCCATCTCGGTGCGCCCGAGGCACGGCAAGATAAAGGCCGTCTCGCCGGGCATGAGATGCGAATGATTGGGTTTGGTTGCGATGTGCACCGTCAGCTTCAGCCGCCGCAGCGCCTTTTCAACGAGTGCGCTGTCAGGCGTGGCGCGCGCGAAATTGCCGCCAAGCCCGATGAAGGCATCAGCCGAGCCGTCGAGCATCGCTCCGATCGCGGCAAGGACATTGTGGCCATGTTCGCGGGGAACGGTGAAGCGGAAGTGCTTTTCCAGCGCATCGAGGAAATCCTCCGATGGCTTTTCGTTGATGCCGACGGTGCGGTCACCCTGCACGTTGGAATGGCCGCGAACCGGGCAAAGGCCGGCACCCGGCCGGCCGATATTGCCGCGCAGGAACATGAAATTGGCGATCTCGCGGATCGTCGCCACGGAATGCAGATGCTGGGTTACACCCATCGCCCAGGTGCAGATGACCCGCTCGGCGTTGACATAGACATCGGCCGCCCTCTCGATCTCCTGCCGGCTCAGTCCCGATTGGTCCTCGATGTCAGCCCAGTTCGTCGCCTCGACCGCTGCCTTGTATTGCGCAAAACCCGCGCAGTGTTCGGCGAGAAATGCATGGTCGAGTACGGAGGGCAGACCGGCGGCGACCGCTGCATCCTCTGCAGCCAGCACGACCTTCGCCATCCCGCGCACCGCAGCCATGTCGCCGCCGAGTTGCGGCTGGAGATAAAGGCTGGCGATGTCGGTCGAACCGCCGCGCAGCATCTCGATCTTGTCCTGCGGGTCGGAGAAGCGCTCCAGGCCGCGTTCGCGGATGGGATTGAAGACGACGACGCGCGCGCCGCGGATCGCCGCCCGGCGCAAGTCGCCGAGCATCCGTGGATGGTTGGTGCCCGGGTTCTGCCCAATCACGAAGATCGCGTCGGCCTCTTCGAAATCCTCCAGCAGCACGGTGCCCTTGCCCACGCCGACCGCCTGGCGCATGGCGATGCCGCTTGCCTCGTGGCACATGTTGGAGCAGTCGGGAAAATTGTTGGTGCCGTAGACGCGCACGAACAGCTGGTACAGGAAGGCGGCCTCGTTGCTCGCCCGGCCCGACGTGTAGAATTCCGCCCGATTGGGATTATCGAGGCCCGTCAGAATGCTGCCGATCTCGGCAAAGGCATCCTCCCACGCGACCGGCAGGTAACGGTCGCTCACCGCATCGTAGCGCATCGGATGGGTGAGGCGGCCGTTGAGTTCCAGTTCATAGTCCGTCAGCCGGCGAAGCTCAGATACCGTATTGTCAGCGAAGAAGGCGGGCGTTGCCCGCTTTTCCGTCGCCTCCCAGGCGACGGCCTTCACGCCGTTCTCGCAGAACTCGAACGACGATCCGTGCTCCGGATCGCCCCAGGCGCAGCCCGGGCAATCGAATCCATCCGGCTGGTTCGCCTTCAGCATCGTCCGCGCGCCTGAAATGGGCATGCCGCTTTGAAGCAAACGCTTGCCGCAGCTCTTCAAAGCGCCCCAGCCGCCGGCTGCCGCCGATTTCTTACCAATGAATTTTGTGTCCATGCGCCCTGTATTGTCGAAGCGAGGAAAACATCAAGGGCGCACGAGCGATGGCTCGATAGGAAAAACCTATCAAGGATCTAACCGGCGTCCTTCATGGCATGCCGTTCGTCGGGCGAATGTGCCAGGATGCGATTGCGACCTTGGGTCTTTGCGTCGTAGAGGGCGGCATCGGCCTCGGTCAGGAGGCGGTTAGGGTTGACCCTCAAGGTGGCTCCCGTCGCGCAGGATATGCCGATGCTGGCGGTCACCCGTCCGAATTCGCTGCCGGAATGAACGATATTCTCCTGGCTCAGCAGACGTGCGAATTGCTCGGCAACGATCATTGCCCCTTTCGCACTGGTTGCTGGGAGCAGAACCACGAATTCCTCTCCGCCGTAGCGAGCGACGATGTCTGCCGGCCGGCTTACCGACTGCCGCAGACACTTGCTGACGACACGCAGGCATTGGTCTCCGGCGGGATGGCCGTAGGTATCGTTATATGCCTTGAAGCGGTCGATATCGACCATCAGAAGGCTGAACGGCGTGTTTTTCCTGGCGCTGCCTGCGGTCTCACGGGCGAAAGCTTCGTCGAAGGCCCGGCGATTGACCATGCCGGTGAGCCCATCGGTCTCGGCCAGATTCTTCAGCTGCTCCGCCGACAGCCTGAGCGCGATTTCCGCCTGCTTCGTCGCAGTGATGTCCGAGACAACGGCCATCGCCGTGCCGTCTTCCGCAAGCCTTGTCCGGATGCTGCGCCAGTCGCCGTTGTGAAGTTGAATCTCTTCGTCCTTGTTGCTGTGCAAGGTAGCACTGGCGGCCTTGATCCACTCTTCGCGGTCATTGTCCGGAATACCGGCCCGCTCGCCTGTTTCGGCGACGCGGCGAAGAATGTCGCTGATATGCGCGCCAACCACGCGGGCGTCTCCGGACAGCGGAAACGCGGTGCGATACTGTTCGTTACAGAAAACAAGAAAACCCTTGCTGTCGTACATCGCGATACCATCGGACATGCCGGCCATCGCATGCGACAGCAGGTTCTTGCTTTCGCGCAGTTCCCGCTCCAGAGCAGCACGCTCCGTCACATCACGCGTTACCCCGGCAAGGCCGATCACCCGCCCCTGTCTATCCCTCAGCGGCACCTTGGAGGCGAGCAGGTATCTGCCTTCGATGCGCTCGGTGGAGTCGATCAGAGGCACGCCAGTGTCCATGACCTGCTGTTCGAGATAATACAATTCTTCGGCGAGCGGCCGTGACAGAAGATTGAAATCCGACAATCCGGTCATCTCTGCCGTCGTCTTGAAACGATAGAGGCGGATCATATTTTCATTGACGGTGATGAACCGGCTGTTTCGGTCCTTCACGTAGAGATAGTCGGGCGACTGCGAAAACGCGGTCACCAATATGCTTCGCTCCAGGTCCCATTGCTGTGTCTTCAACAGCACGAAACCACAGAGCACGGTCGCCAGGCAGTTCAAAACGGTCATGGGCAGACCGATGATGGCCAATACACGGGCGTGCACCAGAGTGGGAAGCACCGCCATCAAAACAACAAGCGCGGCGCCGAGCGCGAGGCTCAGCAGTGCAATGTCCATGAACCCGGGAGATCTCTTCCGGATCCAGAAATTGGCAGCCAGGCCGATGCCGGTCGCGACAGCAATTGCGATCAGACCATCGACCATTGCCGTGCCGCCGACACAGAAGCGGAAGGCCATCGCCAGCGACGCCGCAAAGGCCGCCGCGATCGGTCCACCAAACATGCCCGCCAAAGCAAGCGGCGAGAAGCGCATGTCGATATAGATGCYGGGATTGACTTCGACGGCCAGCAAAATGGATCCGATGGAGGCGCCGCCGGCTATGATTCCGAAGGCGATTTTTTCCTGTATGGCCGAACGACGCTGAAATTGGATCGAGAAATGCGCCCATAGCGAAATCGCCAGGCACACGAATGACAAGTTGCCACCGAATTGCGTCCAGATGCCATTCACTGCGTTGGATCCACCTTCCAATACATGTACCGAACCAATCATAGGGCAACACTGGTTTGAGCTTCGTTAAATTGAAGACCTATCAGGCTATACTCGTTTGCTTATGCGTCTCCAGCCCGGTCGGCAGCAATACGGCGACAGGAAAGCGGCGACTGCCGCGACGATGCGGTATGGGCACGCAGGGCCTGCTGCCAGATTTGATCACATGAGAAATAGGCGAAACCGGAATTAAAGGTCATGCTCCAGGACGGCAGGAGACATCATGTCCGCTACGCCTGCCGTTCAACGGCTAGCACCTGATGCATAAGGCATGTTTAACAACGGCATCCTCTGCATCAGGACACGTAGCCCAATGACGCAATATCGCGTTATCCGGATAAGTCTGCGCAATCGGGCCATTCCTTGAGGTGAAAGCAGTCGCGAACCCACAGCGCCCGCGTCATGCCGTCAGCAGCCGAGGCTGCCGACGGCATCGCCGCCACTTCTCTTCTACTTGCAGATCGCCGCCGCCAAGAAGCCGCGCATCGCCTCGCCATAAGGCGGCCGCATCATGTATTCCGCTTCGACCATCCTGCTCTGATGATAGACGGCGCGCGGGTGCGAGAAGGCGAGGAAGCCGAACTTCCCATGATAGGCTCCCATGCCCGAATGGCCGACGCCGCCGAAGGGCAGGCCTTCCGCCGTGACGTGGCTCATGCAGTCGTTGACCGTCACCCCGCCGGAGGTCGTGTTGTCGAGGACGCGGCGTTCCTCTTGCTGATCCTGGCTGAAGTAGTAGAGAGCGAGCGGGCGCGGCCTGGCATTGATACGGTCGATGACGTCGGCGATATCGCGATAGGGAAGGACCGGCAGCACGGGTCCGAAGATTTCCTCCTGCAGCACGCGCATGTCTTCTGTGGGATCGAGGATCAGCGTCGGAGGTATACGGTGGGCCGATTGCTGGGAGAAATTCTCTGCCGCCGGGTTGATCTCGACGACACGAGCACCCTTGGCCCTGGCATCGTCGATCAGGCCCTGGACGCGGGCGAGATGGCGGGCATTGACGATCGAGGTGTAATCAGGATTTTCCTTCAGTGTCGGATACATCGCGCCGACTGCCGCGACCGCGTGTCCGGCAAAGGCCTCGACGCTTTCCTCGGGCACATAGACATAGTCCGGCGCAAGGCAGATCTGGCCGGCGTTCAGCGTCTTGAAGGTCATGACGCGCCGCGCCGCGTCTGCGAGATCGGCCGCGCGGCCGACGATGACGGGTGATTTTCCGCCGAGCTCAAGCGTCAGCGGTGTCAGGTTTTCCGCCGCCGCGCGCATGACATGATGGGCGATCGCAGTTCCGCCGGTGAAGATCAGATGGTCGAAGGCAAGTGATGTAAAGGCCGTGCCCGTCGCCGGCCCGCCCTGAACGACTGATATTTCCGTTTCGTCGAAAGAGCCGGCGATGAGTTCCGCCATGAAGGCTGATGAAGCCGGCGTCACCTCCGACGGCTTGATCATGGCGCGGTTGCCGGCGGCAAGAATGCCGGCGAGCGGCGCAAGGGCGAGCTGATAGGGGAAATTCCAGGGGCTCAGGATCCCGACAACCCCTTTCGGCTGATAGACCACTTCTGCCACCGCATCCGGGAACAATGCCTCGTGCTGCTCGGGCTTCAGCCATTCGGCCAGATGGGCCTTGGCATATTTGAGCGAACCGACGCAGGTGAAGACGTCGAGAAGCAGGCTCGCCTCGACGCTGCGGCTGCCGAAATCCTCCGACAGGGCCGCGGCAATCGCATCCTTATGGTCGACGAGAAGGGCGATGACGCGGTCGATGCGATCGATGCGGGTCTCAATGCTTGGCGGCCCTTCCCTCAGGAAAGACGCCCTTTGCCGGTCAAGCAGCGCCTTCATCGCATCGGGACTGGTATCGGTGGCGATTGGGGTGACGGTGTTCATTGTTTCCTCCCTCGAACGGTGTCAGACGGCCGGCTGGCGCACGACCGGTTTCAGCACGATGCCCTTTTCCGAATCCTCCACCGCCTGGTTGATGTCGGCAAAATCATAGAAGGTGACGAGCCTGTCGAAGGGAAAGCGGCCCTGCCGATGCAGGTCGATCAACAACGGGATCAGCACGTCCGGATTGGAATCGCCCTCGACGATGCCGCGGACCCGGCGCCCGCCGGACAGGATATGGGTGAGGTCGAGCGTCAGCGTCGCGCCATGGGGCGAGGCCCCGACGATGCCGCAGGTGCCGCGCGGCGCCAGCACACGCACGCACTGGTCGATGACCGCAGGCACGCCGGAGGCATCGATCGAATAATCGACGCCGGCGCCGGTTAGCGCCATGATCGCGGCAACCGCGTCGCTCGCCCTGCCGTTGACGATATCAGTCGCGCCGAGCTCCGCTGCAAGCGCCAGCCGCGTCTCGTTGACATCGACGGCGATGATCCGTGAAGCACCGACGATCCGCGCCGCCATTACCGCGGCAAGACCGACGGAGCCCATGCCGAACACCGCGAGCACTTTTCCCGGTTCGATCTTGAGCGCGTTCATCACCGCGCCGGCGCCGGTCTGGATGCCGCAGGCGAGCGGCCCGAGCAGTGCCAGATCCGCATCCTCAGGCACTTTCACGATATTGCGTTCATGGCACAGGGCGTGGCTGGCGAAGGAGGATTGCCCGAAAATATTGCCGTGAACCCGCTCTCCCTCGCATGAGAGCCCGCTCGAACCGTCAGCGCGCGCACCGAAGAAATTGCGCGGGAAGAATTCGTGGCAATAGGTCTCCTCGTGATCGTTGCAGCTCGGGCAATGACCGCAGGAATTGAAGGTCATGACCACGTGATCACCGGGCTTGACCTTGGCAACGCCCCGCCCGACACGCTCGACGATGCCGGCGCCTTCATGGCCGAGCACGACCGGCTGCGGCACCGGCAAGTRCTGGTCACGCATGACGATATCGGTGTGGCAAACCCCTGTTGCCACGACGCGAACCAGGATTTCACCCTCACGCGGCTCCTCCAAATCGAGCCTTTCCAGCGAAAACGGCGTATGGGGCGCACGCGCCACCGCGGCATGAATTTTCATTGCTTTCCTCCTCCCGATGATCGGCTCGTGAACGGCCCGGCATGCCAGGCCCGTCCTCAGCGGCCGCGCTTGTAGGCGCCGAGCCCCGGCTGATAGGTCTTGTCGTCGAGGAACTGCTTCAGCCCCTCGTCGCGCCCCTTGGTCTTGTCGAGAAACAGCATCTGCTCCAGCTTGGCGTAGATGTAATCGTCGGCGAGATCCCATGGCAGGTTGCGCACCCGCTTGTAGGTGTCCTTGGCGGCCTTCAGCGTCACCGGGTTCTTTTCGAGCAGGCTGGCGCAGATCTTGCGGACCCGGATTTCCAACTCCGCCAGCGGCACCGCCTCGTTGACGAGACCCATTTCGGCGGCCTTGCGCCCGCCGAACAGTTCGCCGGTCATGATGTAATAGAGAGCGTCGCGATGGCGCATCACTTCGGCGACCGCACGGGTGACGTTGCCGCCCGGCAGAATGCCCCAGTTGATCTCGGAGAGGCCGAAATTTGCCTCCTCGGCGGCGATGGCGAGATCGCAGGAAACCAGCGGCGTGAAGGCGCCGCCGAAGCACCAGCCGTTGACCATGGCGATCGTCGGCTTTTCGAAATACATCAGCCGGCCCCACCAGTTGCCGGACTGGCGCCGCGCCTTCAGCGTGACGTCACGCGGCTTGTCGTCATTGTCGCGGAAATATTCCTTCAGATCCATGCCGGCCGACCAGGATTCGCCGGCGCCGCGCAGGACGAGGACGCCGCAGCGCTCGTCGCCCTCGAGCTCGTCGAGCACCTCGAGCATCCTAATATTCAGGGCCGGATTCATCGCATTGCGCTTTTCCGGACGATTGAGGGTCACGAAGGCGATGCCGCCATCGAATTCGACCAGAACCGGCGATTTGTCTTCAGTCATAGGGTCACTCCATTGGTTTCGGCGTGAATGCCGGGGCCGCTTCACAGGGGCTGTCGTTGAAGGGTTTCGTCGGAATGGAACTGGCGCAGGACATGTTTCTGCACCTTGCCGGAGGCGGTTCGGGGAATGGCCTCGACGAAGAGGATGCGCGCCGGACGCTTGAAGGCGGCGAGCCTAGCCGCGCAATGGCCGGCGATCTCATCGCCCGTTGCCACGGCACCCGGCCGCAGCACGATATAGGCGAGGCCGCATTCGCCCCATCGGATATCGGGAATGCCGACGACCGCGGCGTCGAGGATATCGGGATGACTTGCGAGTGCCGCTTCGACCTCGGCGGGATAAACATTCTCGCCGCCGCTGATGTACATGTCCTTCAGCCGGTCGACGATGCGATAGAAGCCGTTCGCTTCGCGTCGGCCGAGATCACCGGTGCGGTACCAGCCGTCGGCGAAGGCGGCAGCGGTTTCCTGAGGCTTGTTCCAGTAGCCCGGCGTCACCGCCGGCCCGCGCAGCCAGAGTTCGCCGATCTCGCCTTCGTCAACCTCGCGGCCGTCCTCGCCGACGATACGAATGTCGAGCAATGGCGCGGGAAGACCGACGCTGCCGGGATTATCCTGCACGGCGCGCCGGTCGATCGGTATATGCAGCACCGTTCCCGCCTCGCTCATGCCGTAACCGTTGACCAGCGCAACGCCGTCATCGAGATAGCTTTCGATCAGCGCCTGCGTCAGCGGTGCACCGCCGACGAAGAGCGCATGCAGGCCGGCGAGCGCCGCGGCGCTATAGGCAGGGTCGTTGCGCAAGGCGAGCACGATCTGCGGCACGGCGAAATAATGGGTGATGGCACGCTGCCGGTCGGCAAGGGCTGCGAGTGTGCGCGCCGGCGTGAAGCGATCGGAGACGACGAGTGTGCCGCCCAGCATCAATGTGGTTCGTGCGACGGCGATCAGACCGATCGTGTGGAAGAAAGGCAGGTCGCATAGGGCGACGGATCTCGGCCCGATCTCGCCGACCACGGAAAAATTGATGGCGGCGAAAAAGGCGTTGCGGCGGGTGATGACGACGCCTTTCGGCTGTCCCGTCGTGCCCGAGGTGTAAAGAAGGACGCAGGGTCCATCGGCATCGGCGGGCACGGGAGCGGCCGGAAGGCTCGCCTCGATCACCGCGGCGAGACCGGCCGAACCGTCTGCCGTCGATATCACCGCCATCTCGGGATCGGCGTTCGCAACGCTGGCCACCGTTGCCGCGAACTCCTCGTCATGAACGAGCAGAGCCGGCGCGCAATCGGCAAGGATCGGCCGAAGCTCGGCGGCGTTGAGGCGCCAGTTGAGTGGCACGTAGATGGCGCCGGCACGCTGGCAGGCAAAGGCAAGCACGATCGAATCCATCGAGTTGCGCGCCAGCATGGCGACACGCGCCCCATCGCGGCGCACTCCGAGCACATCGCTCAGGAAGCCGGCGCAGCAGGCGATCCGCGCATCGAGCTCGGCATAGGTGAGCTGCCTGTCGGTAGCGATTTCGAACAGAGCCGGACGGTCCGGTGCGACGCCGGCGCGGTAAAGGATCGGATCATCCGTCACCAGCCCGCAATCCGCCGACGAAGCCATCCCGGAAAAGGAATGCGCCATTTTCTCCTCCCATGCCTACCGCTCCCCGCAACAGGCATCAATTTTGTATGTAACACATACTAATATCTTTTCCCCGCGATGCAAGAGGCTGTTTGAGGCAAATCCGATCGATCGAATGGCGCGGGGAAATCCGCACTACGGATATTGACTAACCTGCTGATTTTGATGGTTATGGCGCCTGGACGAGGCGAGAACGAACGATGGCGATAAAATCACCGCAGGACGATTTCGAGGGCGAAGATGCGCCCGCGACGCCAGGCCTCGACGTCGGCCGGCTGGGCGATCTCTTGGGGTTTCATCTACGCATGGCGCATGTCGCAATCTATCGCGACTTCGCCGAAACCATGGAGGAGCTGGCGCTGACGCAGAAGCAGCTGGCGGTGATAGAACTCGTCGCCGGCAATCCGGGCGCATCGCAGATCGACCTTGCCAACACGCTCGGCACCGACCGGGCAACGATGATGGCCCTCGTCAACCGGCTGACGGCCCGCAACCTGATCGAGCGCCGTCCCTCCGCGGCGGACCGCCGGCGCCAGGAGCTTCATCTGACGAAGGCCGGACGCGCGATGCTCGCGCGGGCGCGTGCGCTGATCGACAAGCACGAGCGGCGTTTCACCGACCTGTTTTCGCGCGACGAACTGGATGCGCTGCTGGTGGCGCTGAAGCGAATATACAAGGGGAAATGAACCCGCTTCGCTGGGCAGCAGGCAGCTCCAAGCCTATAGATTTCTATTGGGAAGTTCCCGTGTTATGATCCCGATCCTGGCGTCGTCCGCCGTGGGTTCTGCACACGGAGACTTGTCTAATGAGCGAAGTGGACGTCCTTTTTGCCTCCCTGCGACAGGCGGCTGACCCGCCGACGGTTGAGTGCATCGAGAAGGTCGTCACGCATGGCTCGGATCGCGAGCTTAATCGCATCAATGCGCTCGCTTTCGCCGATAAGCACCATCTCGATCAAGAGAAAACCATCGCCGCGTTTCTCCATGCAGCCCGCATAGGCGCGTTCGAGATGACCTGGAATGTCCTTTGCCCAGGATGCGGCGGCGTCCTCGACAGCGGCGCAACCCTCAAAACCGTCGTCCACGAGACGTACCATTGCGCGCTCTGCGCAGCCGGATACGAGCCGACCCTCGACGAGATGGTCGAGGTCACGTTCACGGTCAGTCCGCGCGTGCGCAGGATTGCCGCTCACGATCCCGATCGGTTGCCGCCGCTCGAGTACTATCGCCAGATCTTCTTCAGCTCCGGAGTGGACCTGCCTGACGATCTCGAAGCGAGGTTTTCGCGCATCCAGCTGGAGATGATCGAGTTGGCTCCGGGCGAGAAGGCCTTCGTCTCCCTGCAACTGCCGGCGCAGTTCGTCATCATCTTCGATCCGGTGACACACTCGGCGCAGTTCATCGACGTGCAGGGTGAGCCCACCGACGAACGGCAAACCCTCTCGATGATCATCAGTCGGACGCATGCGCTGAACGAAACGCTGACCCTGCGCCCGGGCTCACTGCGGCTCACCCTCGAGAACCACACCGACCGCAGAGTGGTGCCGAACGTCTGCATCGCAGGAGACGAACTGCACGACCTCTTGGGCCGCAGGCGGCCTTTCCTGACAGCCAAGCGTCTGCTGACGAACCAGAGCTTCCGCGACATCTATCGGACCGACACACTCGACGTCGACCAGCGCCTCAAGATCACCAGCCTGACTTTCCTCTTCACTGACTTGAGGGGCTCGACCGCTCTCTATGAGCGCGTCGGAGATCTTGCCGCTTTCGATCTAGTGCGAGCGCATTTCCGGGTTCTTCATGAGATCGTCGCCACAGAGGCCGGAGCGGTCGTGAAGACTATAGGCGATGCCGTAATGGCGACCTTCCCGAGCCCGGACCGTGCGGTAGCGGCCGCACTCAAGATGCGGGAGGCGATGCTTCGCTTAAATGCCGAACACGGCAGCGACGACCTTCTGCTGAAGATCGGCATCCACGAGGGCCCATGCCTCGCAGTCAACCTCAACGACCGGCAGGACTACTTCGGCCAGACGGTGAATATCGCCTCCCGCGTCCAGGGCCTTGCCG